>JAJZWW010000099.1 GCA_021846485.1 Actinomycetes bacterium | reverse complement strand
CGTGATCATCGCCGCTCAATTTCGGCGGGTTGACTCCGGACCGGTCACCCCACAGGAAATCTCCGTCATCCGCCTGGCCTGGGAGGACGTGCCCGCATAGGTGCGAAAGTCGAGTGGGACTGGGACTGGAGCTTCGAAGAGGCCCGAACCGACTCCGACGTCGCCCTCGCGACCGGAGCCCCTTGACCGGACGACCGAAACGTCCGTACAATAGGTGGGTGACCGGGTGGTCGCAGACGAGGAGGCGAGGGCGCATGCTCATCGAACAGATCTACCTCGGGTGCCTCTCCCAGGCGTCCTACGTGGTCGCCGACGAGGCGTCGGGCCGAGCCGTCGTGGTCGACCCCCGCCGGGACGTCGAGGAGTACCTGCGCTTCGCCGCAGAACGCCGGCTCCGTATCGAGCTGGTCGTGCTCACCCACGTCCACGCCGACTTCGTCCCCGGCCACAGTGAGCTGGAGGCGGCCACCGGCGCCGAGGTGGCCATGGGCGAGGCCGCACCGGTCGAGTTCCCGGTGCGGCGGCTCGCCGACGGCGAGCGGATCGCCCTCGGCGAGCCCGACGGCGGCGTCGTGCTGGAAGCGTGGGCCACCCCGGGTCACACCCCGGAGTCGATCACCCTGGCCGTGTTCGAGCACGGCGGCGACCAGGTCCCCAAGGCCCTGCTGACCGGCGACACGCTCTTCGTCGGCGACGTCGGACGGCCCGACCTGCTCGGTTCCGCCGGGCGCAGCCCCGAGCAGATGGCCGCCGAGCTGTACCGGTCGTTGCGCTCGCGCATCCTGCCCCTCCCCGACGACGTGGTCGTCTACCCCGGCCACGGGGCGGGGAGCGCCTGCGGAAAGGCGCTCTCCTCGGAGACCTTCTCGACCCTCGGCCAGCAGCGGATCTCCAACTACGCCCTGGCCCCGACGAGCGAGGAGCGATTCGTCGAGGTCGTCACCCAGGGCCTGGCGGAGCCGCCGGCCTACTTCAGCCAGGACGTCGCTCTCAACCGTGGGGGCCACCGTCCCTTCGAGGCCGACCGGGCGCTGCCCCGCATCGGAGCTACCGAGGCCGTCCGCCGGGCCGCCGATGGCGCACTCCTGCTCGACGTGCGCGACGACCAGAGCTTCGCCGCCGGCCACCTGCTCGGGGCCGTCGACGTGGGACTCTCCGGCCGGTTCGCCGAGTACGCCGCGGCCGTGCACCGGCCCGGACAGGACGTCGTGGTCTTCGGCTCGGAGGACGAAGTGGCCGAGGGGCGCCTCCGCCTCGCCCGCGTCGGCATCGACTCGGTGAGCGCCGTGGTCACCGACATCTCCTGCCTGGCCTCCGAGCCCGACCTGGTCCGCACCAGCAGCCGCCTCGACGCCCGGAGCGTCGCCGGCCGCCTGGAGGACACCGACGACCTGGTCGTGCTCGACGTCCGCAACCCCGGCGAGATCGCCTCTGGGGCGCTTCCGCGGTGGCTCAACATCCCCCTCCCCCGCCTGCTCGGTCGGCTCGACGAGATCGATCCGGGCCGGCCGGTGATCGTCTACTGCGCCGGCGGTTACCGCTCGATCGCCGCGGCGAGCCTGCTCGAGGCCAGTGGTTTTGCCGACGTCTCCGACCTGATCGGCGGCTTCTCCGCCTGGCAGTCGGCCACCGAGCTCGCCCCCGCCGGCTGACGGGGAGCGTGGCGTCGGGCCGCGCCGGGCGGTGGGGTCGGGGTCCGCGCCACCGATGGGCGAGGGGCACAGTCCCGCTGGGAACGCTGAACCGCTCCCCCGCCCCGCCCGGGACCCGGGCGGGGTAGACCCCCTCCCCCGTGGGTAGCATGCCACTCGTAGTCGGATGAGGTCCCGACGGGAGCCCCCTCCCGAACCGCCCCCCTGGCTGATGATCTCTCTTCGTTTGGACGTCGAGCGGCGGGAGATCGAGGCGATGGTCGAAGCCAGTGGGACTGTCGAGGGGGTGGTGGCCCATTCGCGCCGTCCCGAACCGGCGGGCGCCGCCAGCAAGGGCGACGGGACCGGCTCCGAGGGCCCGCCCGGCGCTGCGTCGAGGCCGCTGGGCCTGCTCCCCGGCGGTCTCCACCCTCCGCAGGACCCCCAGACCCTCGCCGACCTGCACCTGGATGCGGTGTTCGACGCCTTGGACCTCGGCGAGGAGGACCCGGCCTCGGTGGCAGAGCTGTTCCGCCGCCCGGTCGGCGACGCCGACGACGTCCGTTTCCGCCAGGAGGTCTTCGCCGATCTCCTCGACGACGAGGTCCGGAAGGCCTGCGCAGACTTCGCCGACGTCGTCCAGACGGTCGTGCGCCGACTCGACGGCCTGGGGCGGACAGACGACGCCCGCACCCGCCAGGGCCTGCTGCTCGCCGCCGCGAAGCTCTACTGCGAAGCAGTCCGCAGCCTGCAGCGCGCGACCACCGAGCTGGGCGCCCAGATCCGCTCCCGGGGACTGCAGGAGCTGGCCGGTTTCATCGACGACTACGTCGGCAGCGCCGATTTCGCGGTCCTCGCCGGCGACGTCGAGACCACCCGGGCTGCCCTGGCCGACCTCGAGTACTGCGTGCGGGTCCGCGGGCTGCGGGTCGAGGTCAGCCCCTACGAGGGGCAGGCCGACTACAGCTCAGAGGTCCTGGCGGTCTTCGAACGCTTCCGCCAGGCCGAGACCCGCAGCCACCTGACCACCTACCGGGTCGAGCCGGCGCTCGGCCACGTCGGCACCGCCATCCTCCGCCTGGTCGCCGGGACCTTCCCCGAGCAGTTCGCCGTCCTGCAGGCATTCTGCGAGACCCACGCCGATCCCGTCCACCCGACCGTGCGCAGCTTCGGGCTCCACCTCCGCTTCTACCTCTCCTACCTGGCCCACGTCGCCCCCCTGCGCCAGGCGGGGCTGCCCTTGTGCCTGCCGGAGCTGAGCCCGACATCCAAGCAGGAGCAGGCGGAGGAGGTCTTCGACCTGGCGCTCGCCGGCAAGCTGGTCCGCGAGGGGCGCCCCGTGGTGCTCAACAGCTACCGGCTGGACGGCGAGGAACGCGTCCTCGTGGTCTCCGGCCCCAACCAGGGGGGCAAGACGACCTTCGCCCGCACCTTCGGCCAGCTCCACCACCTGGCCGCTCTCGGCTGCCCGGTACCGGGATCGTCGTGCCGCCTGTGGCTCGCCGACCGGGTCTTCACCCACTTCGAGCGGGAGGAGGACCATGATGCCACCGTGGGGAAGCTCGAGGACGACCTCCGCAGGGTCGGGCGCATCCTGCAGGAGGCGACCCATGCCAGCGTGGTGGTCATGAACGAGGCGTTCAGCTCCACCTCGCTGGCCGACGCCCGCTTCCTCGGCGAGAGGGCGCTCGAGGAGCTCACCCGGCTAGACGCCCTGGGGGTCTACGTGACCTTCGTGGCCTCCCTCGCCCGCTTCGGCCCGAACGTGGTGAGCATGGTCAGCACCGTCGACCCCGACGACCCGGCGAAGCGCACCTTCACGATCGTGAGGGCTCCCGCCGACGGGTTGGCCCACGCCCTCGCCCTCGCCCGGCGGCGCCGGGTCACCTACGACCAGCTCCGGGAGCGGTTCCACCGGTGAGACCGCACCTGCTCTTCGCCGACCGGGACGTGGATCTCGACTCCCCGCTGCCCCCCCAGGCCGACGACGTCGCCAACGACCTGCACGTCGAGACCCTGGTCACCGCGATGGCGGCCGGCGATCGGTACCTGGCCGAGGTCGCCCGGCGGGTCCTCGCGGTGAGCCTCACCGACCCCGGCGAGATCCGCTACCGCCAGGCAGTCCTGTCGGACTGCCTGGCCCACCCCGACACCCTGCGGGCCTTCTACCAGGTCACCATCGACGCCCTGGAGGACCGCCGGCGCGTGTGGGGTTGGGGCATCGGCTCGTCGGGCTCCCCGGGACTGGTGCTCTCCGGCGCCCTGCGCCGCCTGGAAGCGGCGATGCCCCGGCTGCGCCAGCTGCGCACCCTCGCGGAACGACACCAGGAGAGCTTCGCCTCCGAGGGCCTGGTCGGGCTGTGTGCCGAGCTGCGCGCCGAGCTCGACGACGACTACTTCGCCCTCGTCGAGGCGCACCTCTCCCGCCTCCACTTCCCCGACGGGGTGCTGGTGAGCGCCCACCTAGCGGCGGACAACAGCGGCACCGGCTACGTCCTGCGGGAGTCGGAGGATCGCAGCGCCCGCTGGCGGCGCCGTCTCGGGCTGCGGGCACCGGGGACGTTGGCGTTCGCGATCGACCCTCGCGACGAGGGGGGCGGGCGGGCCCTGTCGGAGCTGACCGACCGGGGGGTCAACCAGGTCGCCGACGCCGCGGCCCGATCCGCCGACCACGTCACCGGCTACTTCTCCGCCCTGCGGGCCGAGCTCGCCTTCTACCTCGGCTGCGTCAACCTCCACGATCGGCTGGCGCCCACCGGCAGGCCGGTCTGCATGCCCGACCCCTGCCCTCCCGGGACTGGCGCCTGGCACGCCGAGGAGCTCTGCGACCCCGCCTTGGTGCTGCGCTCCGACAGCCCGGTCGTCGGCAACGCCCTGCACGCCGACGAACAGTCGCTGGTGGTGGTCACCGGCGCCAACTCCGGCGGAAAGTCCACCTTCCTGCGCTCCGTCGGCCTGGCGCAGCTCATGGCCCAGTGCGGCATGTTCGTCACCGCCGGGAGCTTCCGGTCCGACGTCGCCAGCGGGGTGTTCACCCACTTCGTGCGGGAAGAGGACGAGTCGATGGAAAGTGGCCGCCTGGACGACGAGCTGGCGCGCCTCAGCCTGATCGTCGACTGGCTGGCGCCCGGCGCGCTGGTGGCGTTCAACGAGTCCTTCGCCGGGACCAACGAGCAGGAGGGCTCGGAGATCGCCCGCCAGGTGACCCGGGCTCTCGCCGAGTCGGGGGTGCGGGTCGTGTTCGTCACCCACCTGTTCGACTTCGCCGACAGCTGCCAGCACCTCCGACCCCCGGCGCTCAGCCTCAGAGCCGAGCGGGCCGGCGACGGGCGGCGCAGCTACCAGCTGTCCGAGGCCCCGCCGCTGCCCACGAGCTTCGCCCCCGAGCTGTACCGGCGCATCGGCGGCTGGGCGTGCGAGGACCGGGCGACCCGAGGTCCCCGGCGCGATGCGGCGGAGCCGGCCAGATGAACGCCGCCGGCGAACCGGTCGACGGGCGGCCCGAGGACGACGTCGAGCGGCGCGCCGAGCAGCTCCACCAACGGGCGGCGCAGCTGGCAGCCACACCCCTGGAGGGCATCGAGGAAACCGCCAAGGAGCTGGCGTCGATGGCCGGCGGGGACCTGGCCGTCGTCGAGCGGGCCCGGCGACGGGCCCTCATGGAGCTCGACGCGGATCCCGGCCCGCTCACCCGCCAGGTGGTCTCGCTCATGCGGCGGGCGATCGAGGTCGGCACCTGGTCTTGGTGAGCCGGCCCGCGCCGACCGCCTGCGTGCCCACGGGCCCCAGGAGATCGGCTCGCACGTCGGAGCTCGTACAGGACCACACCCAGCCCTTCCCCTGCTCGCTGGCGGGCTCCCCGAGTCGCGAGTGGCGTGACTCTCCTACTGCTACTGCGCGGCGACGAAGTAGACGACGACGACCGCTACGAGGATGTAGAGCAGGTACAAGTTGACGTCACCGGACTGGATCGGCTGGAGGAGGCGGGCAACAGCTCGGACCAGCCGCAGGAGCGGCCGGTACAGGTAATCCTCGAACAGGGGCTGGACCCGGACGCGGTAGTGAACCGGCCCCGACCGTCCCGCTGGGTCCTCGGACGCGAGATCGACGTGGACGGCTGGCCGGTAGAAGCGGTCGAAGGTGACCCGCATCGGGTTCGCGTAGGTGGTGCCGGTGTGCTGCATGCGCGCCCGGTACTTCACGATCCCTCCATCCCAGACCGGGACGGAGCTGGTCGGGCCTCGTGGGCGGCCGGCAACGTAGATCGCGACCGGCACAGCCGCCACAGCGACGAGGAACACCGCCAGGTAGGTCGGCGAGAACGCCGAGAAGTCGGTGTGGGCGGGGATGATCGTCAGATTGGGCTGCAGCAGGACACGAGCGATGTCGGTCCCGGTGACCGCCCGGCCGACGCGAGCGAGCGCTACGAGTACAGCGGGGGCGCCGACACCGAGCGCGACACAGGCGGCAGCGAGGACCCCAGGGCCGGCGATCGGCTGAGCCACCTCGGTTGCGCTTGCGGCCTCTGGGCTGCGCGCCATGCCGAGGAAGCCGATACCGAACGCTCGGGCGAAGGCCATGACGGCGATTCCCGCGGTCAGACCGAGGGTCGCGGCGGCGAGGACGACGAGGACCGCGGGCAGACGGTCGGGGAGCCGGAAGCCCTGGAAGAGGCCCTCGAAGACGAGCCACTCGGAGACGAAGCCGTTGAGGGGTGGTAGAGCGGCGATCCCCAGGGTCCCGACGAGATTGATGACCGTCGTGGCCGGCATGCGGCGGACGAGACCGCCCAGCCGGTCGAGGTCCCGGGTGCCGGCGCCGTGCTCGATCACGCCAGCCTGGAGGAACAGGAGGGTCTTGTAGGTGCCGTGGTTGACCGCATGGTAGAGCGCCACGAGCAAGAGAAAGGTTCCGAGAGTGCTGAGACCGTAGCTCTCGAAGGTCATCCCCGCGCCCACCGCGGTCATGATGATGCCGACGTTCTCGACGGTCGAGTACGCCAGGAACCGCTTGAGATCGCGTTCCATGATCGCGTACAGGATCCCCACGATGGCCGACAGCGCGCCGACCCCCATGGTGAGCAGCCCCCACCACGGCGGACCGTGGCCCAGCAACTCGAAGGCGAACAGCACGATCCCGTACACCCCGAGCTTGACGACGAGCCCCGAAAGGAACGCGGAGCCGTCGGCGGGCGCAACCGGGTGCGCTGCCGGCAGCCAGATGTGCAGCGGCACCAGGCCCGCCTTGAAGCCGAAACCCACCAGGGCGAGCACGAAGGCCGCGCTGCGCCACCCGAGCGGGACCGTCGAGGCGCGAGCGGCGACGGTAGCGAAGTCGAGGCTGTGGGCCTGGGTCGCCATGATCACGAAGGCGGCGACGACCATGGCGAAGCCGGTCTCGCCGAGGGCGAGGAACAGCAACGTGCCGCGCATCACTCCTTCGTCCTGGTGGTGGCGGAGCACGAGGATCGCCGAGGCGAGGGTCATCGACTCCCATGCCACGAGGAAGGTGGTCACGTCGCCGGCTACGAGGATCGCCAGCGAGGCGATCGCCGCCACGTTGTAGACGAACAGGTAGAGGGCCGTGCCGGTCGCGGGGTGATGGTACCGGGGGGCGTAGAGGCCGAGCGCGAGGGTCACCAGCCCGAGCAGCACGATGAACGCCGCGGCGAGCGGGGTCGCCCGGAGCTCGAGGCGCCCGACCACGCTGGCGCCGGCGAGGACGACGGCGGTGCTGTGGCCCTCGAGCGCCAAGCGGACGCCACCGAGCAGGGCCGCCAGGCCTCCGGCCCCCGACACCATCGCCGACGCCCAGAGGACGGCCCGCCGCGTGGCACCGAGGCCCAGCCCGGCGGCGACGGCCCAGGCGGCGGCGGCCGCGACGAGCAGGGCGCCGGTCACCGGCCGCACACCTCCCCTTCGGCAAAGGAGATCTCCCCGACTTTCTCCGCCAGCCGCCCGACCGCCAGGAGCAGCCCCTGGAGCAGCGCGAGGGGGCTCGGTGGGCAGCCGGGGATGAAGACATCGACGGGCAGGACGCGCTCGAGGGTCCCGTGCACGAAGGCGTCCTCGTGGTAGACCCCGCCGAGGGGACAGGCCCCGACGGCCACGACGAGCTTCGGCTCGGGCATCGCCAGGTAGGTCTTCTCGAGGGCGTTGTCGAAGGCCCGGATCGCCGGGCCGGTGACGAGCAGCAGGTCGGCGTGGCGCGGGGACGGGGTGAAGAACAGCCCGAGCCGGTGGAGGTCATAGTGAGGGGCGGCCAGGAGCCGGATCTCCGACTCGCAGACCGCGCACGATCCGGTGTCGATCGTGCGTATGTGCAGGCTTCGCCCGAAGAGACGCTGCACCTGCTCTCGTAGCTTCGCCGCGACCTGGTCTGCGGCCCGATCCTCGCCGCGTGCGGTCACAGCTCTCCGCTCCTGATCGGGATCCTCTTCACGAGGCGCTCACGGTGCGCCGTCGCCAGCTCGAACACGCCGCTCGGTCGGGCCGCACCCCCCGATACGGCGATGCACCGAGCGCATGCGCTGCAGGTGGCGACATCGAGGACGAGTGATAGGCCCTCCCGCGTGAGCGCGCCGTTCGGGCACGCCCCTACGAGGCGGTCGGCGAGCTGATCGGTGAGCCGGCTGGCGTCGAAGGTGGGCGGCGTGGGCAGTGTCGCAGTCCAGGCGTCGATGGCTCTCGGGTAGCGGGTGGTCACGACACCCTTCCGGAGACCGCGCAAGAACCAAGAGGCCATCAGCGCGCGAACCCCGCTACGGTGAGCCAGAAGCTGGCTTCGATGATGGGGATGTCGGTGAACACGTTGCGGGAGCGTGCCGCGTCGTCGAAAGCACGCCAGTTGCGGACCGACGCCGGGCGGATCCTGGCCCGACGGATCCGTCCCTCCTCGTCGAGCGCAACCCAGGCGAGCGACTCGCCCCGGGAGGACTCACACCATCCGAGAGCGCTGCCGGAGACAGCCGGGACCTCCACCGACCCGCCGCCGAGGCCGGCGCGAGCCAGCTCGGCGACGAGGCCGCCGGACAGGTCGGCCTCCGCGGCGACGACCTCCATCCGTGCCAAGCAGTCTCCTGCGCCGCGGACCGGGACCTCGACTTGGAAGTCGGCGAACGGGCCGAAGGGATGGTCACGTCTTGCGTCCAGGTCCTGTCCCGAACCGCGAGCCACGGGGCCGACGAGACCGAGCGAAGCGGCGAGCTCGGGGGGGATCACGCCGCAGGACTCCACGCGGTCCATGAACGAGTTGGTCCGTCGGAGCGACTGGATGACCCGCTGGAGCTCTGCGAGCGCTGGAGACAGCAGCGTTCGCAAGGCGTCGGCATCCGGCACCCGCGACACGCCACCCGGTGTGAGGACACCGAATAGGTAGCGATGGCCGAAAACCGACGCGTTCACCCGGAGCAGCAACTCGAGCGCGATCTCCGCCTGGGCCTGTCCCACCGACAGACCCGTGGCCTGGCAGAGCGCTACGAGTGACCCCGCAT
>JAJZWW010000098.1 GCA_021846485.1 Actinomycetes bacterium | reverse complement strand
GTGCCCTCCGGGATCCGGGGGTGGCGCCCCAGCCGCAGCGACACCCGCTCGTCGAAGCCCTCGGTGCGTTCGACCGCGCGGGGATCCCGGGCCAGGACGAGCAGCGACTCGAGGGCCGGGTCGGAGAGCAGGTACCGGGCGGCGCGGATGCCCACCGCCCCCAGACCGACCAGCGCGGCGCGCACCTCAACGACCCCCACAGGGACGCGTCCCCCACCCGGCCGGCCGCCACAGCCCTTTCGCGCCCACGCCGGCGCCTACGGCCCCGGGGATCAGTCCGGGTCGCCGAGCGGCAGCTCCCGCCAGCCGCCCCGCCGGGGCGGAGTGCCCCCTGAGCCGCGCAAGCGGACGATCAGCGCGGCGACACCGGCCGTCAGCAATGCCACCGCCACTCGCCGCAGGGTCTGGACCACACCTCGATGCTACCGGGAGCGAGCTCCTCGACGACCCGGCCGCCGGGGTCCGGGCCGATCGGACCGCGATCACTCGGCGCGGGTCAGACCCGCAGGCCGACCTCCAACCACCCGGTGTTGGCCAGGTGCGGCGGGTCCTCGTCGAGGTCCGCCAGGTCGTCGGCCCGGAGCTGGCGCAGCGCGGCGCGTAGCACCATGCCGTGCGACACGACCAGCAGGGTCCCTCCCGGCGGCACCGCCGTGGCGTGCTCGACGACCGCCTCCGCCGCCCGCCTCCCCGCCGCTTCGCGCGTCTCGCCCGCGCCACGCTCCACGTCCTCGCCGGCCCACCAGGCGGCGTGCTGGGCGGGGTGGAGCTCTGCCGCCTGCTCGGGCGTGAGACCCTCCCACGCGCCGACGTCGACCTCCCTCAGCCGCCGATCGACGAGCACCTGCAGCCCGAGACCCCGGGCGAGCGGCCCGGCGGTGAGGCGGGCCCGGGCCAGGTCCGAGGACACCAGGCGGTCCACGCGCAGCCACCTCAGGGAAGCCGCGAGACGCTCCGCTTGAGCCCGACCCTCGTCGTCGAGGTCCGGGTCGGCGTGGCCCTGGTAGCGGCCGGCGACGTTCCAGGCGGTCCGGCCGTGGCGGACAGCGACCAGGCGGCGGACGCCCACTCCCGCGCCGCCCACTCCCGCGCTCAGGGTCCCCGGTGGGGCTGCGCCCCACACCCACCACCGCCGGCGGGCGAGGCCCGCCTGGCGGTCTGCCGCCGTCCAACACCTCGGCGTCGGAGCCGAGGGCTCCGTCGCTTCGCTCCCACGTCAGTACATCATCCGGGGATCGAGGTAGTGCTTGAGCTCGATCAGGTTGTTGGACGGGTCCCGCAACACGAAGCTCCGGTGCTCCTCGACCAGGCCCTCGAAGCGGTGGTGCAAGGGGGTGTGGACCGCCAGGCTGCGGGTCGTCGCGAGGCGCACCACCGCCTCGAAGTCCTCCAACCGGCGGAAGGTGACCCCGAAGTGGCGGGGGTAGAGGTCCCCCGCGTCGCGGTCCCAGCCCTCGGAGAGGTGGCAGACCACCTGGTCGCCGAAGAAGTCCAGGGTGATCCGGTCGCCGTAGCGGCGCGCCAGGTGGCAGCCGAGCCCCTCGACGTAGTAGCGCTCCGTCTCGTCGAGGTCCCTGACGGGTATCGCCAGGTGGAAGACGTCCCCAGGGTCACGCATCGGCGTCCCGCCGCAGGTCCTCGAAGTGCAAGAGGGTGTCGCCGCGCAGCCCGAGGCGGAGCGTCTCCAGGGAGACGACGTCCTCGGGGGCCACGTTGCCGAGGTTGACGTTGGCCCCGAGACGGGTCACGAAGTAGGTCTGCAGCTCCTTGGTCGGGGCCTCGAACACGAGCCGGTCGGCGTCCACCCCGCTCACGAGGACGTCCTCGACGAGCCCGTAGCGCAGTGCGCCGTCGGCCCGGCAGATGCCACTGCGGCCGCTCTCGCGGGCCTCGGTGATGACCATCACCGATCCGGCTTCTAGGTCCTCGCCGATGGCGTCGACCCACTGCGACGACGAGAGCCGCAACGACCGGTCCGGGTCCTTGAAGCCGACCTCGCTCAGGACCGGGAAGCGCTCGGCGCACTTGCGGATGTAGCCGGCCTTGGCGGTGTTGGTCATCGGGATGACCCCGTTGGACACCTCGACCAAGTCCACGCCGAGCTGCTCGCAGAAGTCCAGGTAGGCGTCCAGGCGGTCCTGGGAGACGAACTTCTCGAACAGGGTGCCCCCGAGGTAGCAGCGGGCCCCGAGGCGGTGGGCGAGGTCGACCTTGCGTTCGATACCCGGCGTGACGAGCGCGGTCCCCCACCCGAACTTGACGAGGTCGACCAGCTCGGCGACCGAGCCCAGCTGGTCCTCGAAGGCGGCGGGGGTCGAGCCGTGGTCGATCACCATCGTGATCCCCGACGACCGGGGCCTGACGGTCCTCTCCGGGAGCTCGAGCAGATCGGTCATAATCATCGTCACCGGCGGTTCACCTTTCTTCCTGGGGGGCTGTTCGGGGCTCGCGGAGCGCTGCAGGGGCTCGCGGCCCGACGCCGTCCGCGACGGACGCGGGTCACACGACGGGAGCGCTCGGGGCCGCGGTGGCCGGGGCTGCGGCGCGCCCGAGCGGGGGCCGCCTACCGGTCAGCCACAAGCTGGCCGGGGTGTGCCGGATACGGTCGATCGAGAGGGCCGTCACCCCGTAGACGAGCGGCACCAGCCCGCCGAGGGCGAGTGCCTCGACCAGTCCCCCAGGCAGGCGGCCGACCAGGGTGCTCAGGCCGCTGAGGGCGGCGAGGTCGAGGATCCCGCCGACGAGCAGGGGGTGGGCCAGGTACACGCCGAAGGAGGCGTCGGCACCCCGTTCGAGCAGGTGGAGACCCCGGTCGCCGACCCGGTCGACCAGCCGGAGACCGACGGCGTAGAGCGCCAGGGCGGCGGTGAGCGCCTCGAGGGTGACCGCCGGCTGGAACACCTGCCCGGCCCGGATCGGGGAGTAGCCGAGGAAGCGCATGTCGGCCACGTAGCTGGCCTCCGCCAGGGCTACCGAGGCGGCGAAGCCGGCGAGCAGGAGCTTGGCGTGGGCCCGGGTCCAACGGGTCAGCTCGTCGAAGTGCAACGCGGCGACCGTGCCGCCCACCACGTAGGGCGTGTAGCTCGGCAGCCACGAGCCTTCGTGGGTCAGCCAGATCCCGAGCACCGGCGGGTCCCACCCGTAGTGGATCGCCCCGGTGAACGCGAGCTGGAAGGCGACCGCGCCGACCAACAGCGGCCGGTGGGCGCCGGGATGGCGGACGAGCCAGCGGACCAGGCTCGGGTACACCAGGTACAGCTGGAAGGTCAGCAGCAGGTAGTACAGCTGGAAGTGGGCCCCACCGTCGAGCAGGTCGAGCGCGTAGTGCCCCACCAGGTACAGCGGGCCCCGGTGGAGCTCGCCGTCGGTGAGCACGTAGATCGCGCTCCACACCACGTATGGCGCCACGACGAGCGGGTACCGACGCCTCCAGAAGGCCCTCCGCCCGATCGGTCGGTTCGAGAAGCTGTAGGTGAGCACGAACGCCGACAGGGACAGGAACACCGAGCGGGTCACGTGGAGCACTGAGAGCACCCCGCCGGCGGCGAGCGAGGAGCGGGCGGCGGTGAGCGAGGTGCAGTGCACCGCGACCACTCCTGCGGCGGTGACCACCCGCACCACGTCCACCGCGCCGAGATGCCCGACGGGGGTCCGGGGCCCCGGGGAGCCGCCGGGCGCTCCGGCGGTGGCCGGCGAGCCGATCGTGGTCGGGACGGCCGGCATCGGGACGGCCGCCCCGAGCCGGGCGCCGGCGGGGAGCTGGGCGCCGGCGGGGAGCGGCAGGTCTCCCGGCAGCGGGCCGAAGGCCGCCGAGGTCAACCCCGGGTCCCCCCCGAGGACGTCCGGGCGAGCTGGCGACGCAGCTCGGCGTGGCGGATCTTGCCGTTGGCCCCCTGGGGGAGCGACGAGGCGACGAAGATCTCCGCCGGCCGGCGGAAGCGGCCGAGGCGGGACTCGCAGCGCTCCGCGAGGGCCGCCCGTAGCGCGTCGTGGTCCACTGGGTGGCCGGCCCGAGGCAGGACGAAGGCGACCGGCTCCTCGCCCACCACCGGGTGGGGACGGCCGACGACCGCGGCGACGGCGACGTCCGGGTCGGCCAGCAGGACCTCTTCGATCTCGCGCGGATAGACCTTCTCCCCGCCTCGGTTGATGACGTCGTCAGCCCGCCCGACCAGGTACAAGTAGCCGTCGGGGTCGAGGTACCCGAGGTCGCCGGTCGGCAGCCACCCGTCAGCGTGGCGCGCCGGGCGGTCGCCGCCGCCCGAGCCGGCCGGCTCCCAGTAGGACCCGACGACGCTGTCGCCCCGGATCTCGACCTCTCCCACCTCTCCCGCCGGCGGCGGCCGGCGGTCCCCGTCGACGACCCGCAGGTCGAGGCCGACCGGCAAGCCGACCGAACCGGGTCGGCGGCGCCCCGGCGGCCGGGGGTTGGCGGTGACCTGGCTCGCGGCCTCGGTCATGCCGTAGGTCTCCACGACCGGGATGCCGGTAGCGGCCTCGAAGCCCTCCAGGGTGGCCACCGGCAGAGGCGCCGACGCGGAGCGGGCGAAGGCGACCCTCCGGGCGACCTCCTCCGCCGGGGGGTCGGCGTCGGCGAGGACCGAGATGATCGCCGGCACGAGGTTGACCCAGGTGACCTCGTGGCGCCCGACGACCTCCCAGAACCCTGAGGCTGAGAAGCGCCGGTCCACCACCAGCGGGTACCCGCCGACCAGCGAGGCGAGAACCCCGACGACCAGCCCGTTGATGTGGAACAACGGCAGCGGGCTGTAACCTCGGTCCCGCGGGGTGAGGCCGTGGTGGTCGACCACGCCACGGGCGGTGTGCAGCAGCTGCGCCTCGGTGAGCGGGATCAGCTTGGGTCGGCCGGTCGTCCCGGAGCTGGCGAGGACCAAGGCCGCACCCCGACCGGGCGCACCGGGCCGACCAGGGGGGCCGAGGCGGTGCACGCCGCCGTCCTCGCTCGACCAGGCGCCAACCCCCGCTCCGGCAAGGGCGCCGGCGGCAGGCTCGATCTCCTCGGGTCCCCCCACCACCGCCCCCAGCCCCAGGTCGTCCGCCGCGGCGCACAGCTCGGGCAGGGGGGCGCTCGGGTCCAGGGGAGCGACGGCGAGGCCGGCGGCGACCGCCGCCAGGTAGCCCGCCCCCATCTCCAGGGGGTCGGCGACGCGCAGCCCGACCCGACCGCCGGCCGGGAGCACGCCGTCGTCGACCGCAGCCTGCCAGCGGGCGGCACGCTCGGCGACGTCGGACCACCGCAGCGCGCGGCCCGACGCCCCCTCCACCAGGGCGACGTCGTCCTGCCCTCGGCGGGCGGCGACGAGGCCCGCAACGCCGGGTCGTTCGGATCGCATTCACGCCAACCCTAAGTGCCGGCCGGTCGGAGGCGGGATCGGGCCGCCGACCCCGGCCTCGGAAGGGGCGGCGAGCACCGCAGGTCGTCTCGGGTCACCTTCCCACTGTGCCCGCGAAGCTGCGAAGCACCGGAGGGAGGGCTGAAGACTTGCTGAGAAGCCGTCGCGAGCCCCCCGGGGACGGGCGGGACCTCAGGTCTCGGGGATCAGGTGCCAGCGGCGCAGGACCCGCTCCTCGTGCTCCCAACCCAGCTCGCACACCGCCGCGGTGCCGAGGGCGAGCAGCCTCCCGGAGCGGGCCGGCTCTCCGATCCAGCGAGCGGCGAGCACCCGCAGCAGGTGACCGTGGGCGACCAGCACCACGGTGGAGCCGTCTGGTTCCCCAAGGACCCGGCGCACCACCCGGTCGGCGCGCGCCGCCACCTGCCCGGCGGTCTCCCCGCCGGGCCACGGGCCCGACCAGACGGTCCAGCCCGGCACCACCCGGCGGATCTCGGCGGTGGTCAGCCCCTCGAAGTCCCCGTAGTCCCACTCCTGGAGGTCCTCGTCGACCTGGTAGGGGGTGAGCCCGGCGAGCTCCGCGGTACGCAGCGCGCGGGTCCTCGGGCTGGAGAGCACCAGGGCCGGCCGGAAGTCCGCGAGCAGTCCCCGGAGCGCCTTGACCTGGACCTCGCCTTCGGCAGTCAGCCCGACGTCGGTGCGGCCGGTGTGACGGCCGGTGCGGCTCCACTTGGTCTCCCCGTGACGGACCAGTACGACCGAAGGCCGGGAATCGCTCACGACGACATCTTTCCCGGAACCGGGCGAAGGGCACCCGGGATGGTGTCGGCGGTAGGTTCGCAGGGCTATGCCGGCCATCGAGGTAGAGGGTCTCACGGTGCGCTACGGCGACCTCGTCGCGGTGGACCGCCTCGACCTCCGGGCCGAGGCCGGCCGGATCCTCGCCCTGCTCGGGCCCAACGGCGCCGGCAAGACCAGCACCGTCGAGACCCTGGAGGGGTACCGGCGGCGGGCCGGCGGGAAGGTGGCGGTCCTCGGGCTCGACCCGGCACGTGACCACGCGGCGCTCACCCGGAGGGTCGGGGTCATGCTGCAGCGCGGCGGGGTCTACCCGGGGATGGGCCCGGCCGAGGCGCTGTCGCTCTGGGCGGCCTTCTACCCCCGGCCGCTCGACCCCGCCGGCCTGCTCGAGCGCGTCGGGCTCTCCGCGGTGACCCGCACCCCGTGGCGCCGGCTGTCGGGAGGCGAGCAGCAACGGCTGTCGCTGGCACTGGCGCTCGTCGGCCGCCCGGAGGTGGTGTTCCTCGACGAGCCCACCGCCGGGGTGGACGTGAAGGGACGGCAGGTCATCCGGTCGGTGATCGCCGAACTGCGCGACGAGGGGGTGTGCGTGGTGCTCACCACCCACCAGCTCGAGGAGGTCGAGCGCCTCGCCGACCGGGTGGTCATCGTCGACCGTGGCCGGGTCGTCGCCGACGGGACCCCCGCCGAACTGGTCACCCGCGGCGCCGGCCGCTCGATCCGCTTCGGGGCTCCCGCGGGCATCGACGTCGCCGGGCTGGCCGCCCGGCTGGGGGCACCGGTGAACGAGGTCGACCCCGGCGAGTACGAGGTCGGCGCGGCTGCCTCGCCGGCGACCGTCGCTGCCCTCACCGCCTGGCTGGCCGAGCGGGACCTGCCCCTCGCCGACCTGCGAGCCGGTCGGGAGCGCCTGGAGGACGTGTTCCTGCGGTTGACCGCGACAGGCGGAGCGGGCGACGGGGGCCAGCGGTGAGCAGCTCGCCGGCCGCGTCCGCGCGACAGCCGGGCGCCACCCCGCCATCGGCAGCGCGCCAGCTGACCAGGGCGCTCGCCGCGCAGACCGCCGCCGAGGCGCGCCTCACCCTCCGCCGCGGGGAATCGGTGCTCCTGACCCTGGCGATCCCCGTCGGGCTGCTGGTGTTCTTCTCGGTGGTGCACGTCCTCCCGCTCCCCGCCGGGGTGCGACGCCCGGTGCAGTTCCTCGCGCCGGGGATCCTCGCCCTGGCGGTGATGTCCACCGCGATGGTGAGCCTCGGGATCGCGACCGGCTTCGAACGCCAGTACCTGGTGCTCAAGCGCCTCGGGTCCACCCCTCTCGGACGCCCCACGCTCCTCGCCGCAAAGACCCTGGCGGTGCTCGCGGTGGAGGTCCTCCAGGTGGCGGTGCTGAGCGGCGTAGCCCTGGCCCTCGGCTGGCGCCCCGGAGGGGACCCCGCCGCCGCGCTCGGTGCAGTGCTCCTGGCCACCGCCGCGTTCTCCGGGATCGGGTTGACCATGGCCGGCACGCTGCGCGCCGAGGTGACCCTCGCCGCGGCCAACGGCCTCTACCTGATCCTGCTCCTCGTCGGCGGCATGGTCTTTCCCCTGTCCCACCTTCCCGGCGCGCTCGCCGACGTGGCGCGCGCCCTGCCCTCCGCCGCCCTCTCCGGTGCGCTCCACGCCAGCCTCACCGGCGGCGGTCCCGGGGGCGGGGTGGAGTCCTGGGCGGTGCTGGCCGGCTGGGCGGTGCTCGCACCCGTAGTGGCCGCCTTCACGTTCCGCTGGGAGTGAACCGGACCTACCGAGGAGCAACTTGCCTGCTGGACCATCTCGCACCCAAACCCCCCAAACCCCGAGGTGAGGGCTGGTGGAGTGGAACCCAGCAGGCAAGCTCCTTTTCCGTACCGTCCCCCCCGACCGGGCGGGTCGCTCAGCTGCTCACAGGCGGACCAACTGGTCAACGGCCATGGCCGCGAACAGCAGGGTCACGTAGGTGATCGACCAGTGGAACAGCCGCATCGCGCGGGCCTCGTCGGGCCGGGCCAGCAGGCGGCCGGCCAGGGCCACGAAGACCGCTCCCGTCCCCGCCGCCGCCACCCAGTAGACGATCCCGGTCCCGGCCGCCCAGCCGAAGCCGAGCGACACCGCCACCACGGCCAGCGAATAGGCGAAGATCCGGCGGGCCACCCGGTCGAGCGGGGCCACCGCAGGCATCATCGGCACGTCCACCGACCGGTAGTCGTCGCGGTAGCGAAAGGCGAGCGCCCAGAAATGCGGGGGCGTCCAGACGAAGATCAGGGCGAACAACAGCATCGGGGCCAGCCCGATCGAGTCGCGGACCGCGGCCCACCCCACGAGCACGGGGACCGCTCCTGCCGCCCCGCCGATCACGATGTTCTGCACCGAGGTACGTTTCAGCCAGAGGGTGTAGACGAAGACGTAGAAGAGCGTCGCGCCGAGGGCGAGGACCGCCGAGAGGAGGTCGACGAGGCCCCACAGGACGGCGAAGGCGGCGACCTCCAGGCCGACCGCGAACGCCAGCGCCTCGCGGGGCCCGACCACCCCGGTGACCAGCGGACGCTGCGCCGTGCGCTGCATGACCGCGTCGATGTCCCGATCGATGAACATGTTGATCGCGTTGGCGCCACCGGCGGCCAGCGTCCCCCCGGCCAGGGTGGCGAGCACGAGCCCGGCCGGCGGCAGGCCGTGGGCGGCGACGATCATCGTCGGCAGCGTCGTGACCAGCAGGAGCTCGACGATCCGGGGCTTGGTCAGCGCCACGAACCCGGCGAGACGCTGACGCAGGGAGCGAGTCGCGTCGATCCGCGCCAGGCTGAGGCTGGTCAAAGCGGGCCAGCGCCGGTGCCAGGCCGCTCAGGACACTTGGAGAGCACGAAGCCGAGCCTATGGCACCCCAACTGACGAGGACAACGTCACCCGAGGAGCGCGCACCCCGAGGGCTGCCGGGGGCCGCCGCCGCACGCCGCACGCCGCACGCCGCACGCCGCACGCCGCCCTCCCCCGCCCCGGACCCGCCACCCGCTCCCCCG
>JAJZWW010000097.1 GCA_021846485.1 Actinomycetes bacterium | reverse complement strand
GCCCGAGACCCGGCTTGGTGATGGTCCCGATACCCTTACCGGCGCGCAGGACGTGCTCACCGCTCGCGCCATGCGTGTGCACCTCGGCGGTCACGCGCGCGCCGTCGGTGCAGTCCGGGTCGTCCCCGGCGTCCTTGACGATTACCGCTCCATCCGCACCGTCCCACTCGACCGGAAAGGCCACTCGGCGTCCCGAAGGGAGCGCTACCTCGACTCGATCTGGACAGTGGCCGGAGACGTAGGCGAGGTAGGCGGCCTTGGCGGCGGCCGACGCGCAGGTCCCCGTGGTCCATCCGCTGCGAAGCCCTTTCCGGCCGGCGACGACGGGGCTCATCTCGGGCTCGTGGGGAACCTGCAGTGCGCTCATACCTGATAAGTTCTAGTACCGAACAGAATAACAGGGCACATCGGGAGCACCCCCGGTGGCCCAGAAGGGAGCGAGCGATGGTTACTGTCGATGCTCGTCCGATCATCGCGTCGGGCGCTGAGCCGTTCGAGACGATCATGGCGGCGGCTGGTGCTCTCGGCGAGGGCGAGGAGCTGGTGGTACTGGCCCCCTTCGAGCCTGTGCCCCTCGAAGGCGTGCTCTCCTCACAGGGGTTCACCTATGAGGCAGAAGACCTCGGCGGGGGTGACTGGCAGGTCACCTTCCGGCGGCCGTCGTGAGCAGCCCGGCGCGAGGAGAGCCTGTCAGCGGAGCCACAGACGGGCTCGGTGCACCGCCTGGTGTGGGGCCGGACTGGCTCAAGCTGTCGGCGTCGGACGTCCTCGACGCGGCGTGGGACGCCCTGCGGGGCGTGTACGACCCGGAGCTGTACCTCGACGTCGTGTCGCTCGGTCTCGTCTACGACGTGCGCGACGAAAACGGCGCGGTGGTCGTGGAGATGACGATGACCACCCCCGGCTGCCCGGCCTCGGAGGTGCTGCCTGAGATGGCACGTGTCGCCATCACCGACGCCGTCGACGGGAGCGTAGAAGTGGACGTACGGGTCGTGTGGGACCCGCCGTGGAGCCCGGCGATGATCGACGAGGACGCGGCGCGCGCCCTCGGGTTCCGGGCCGAGTGAGCACTGCCGTGACCCAAGCACACGTCGAGGTGGTGCGGGTCTACGAGGACCCGGGTCGCAGCCCGGGCGAGCACCGGGTGCTCGTCGACCGGCTGTGGCCCCGCGGGCTCACCAAGACCTCGGTCGACTTCGACGAGTGGGAGAAGGACGTCGCCCCGAGCACCGAACTGCGCCGTTGGTATGGCCACGACCCGGGACGCTTCGGCGAGTTCGCCCGCCGCTACCGGGCCGAGATCGCCGGAGAGCCCGGCGCATCGGCCGTCTCGAAGCTGGCCGAGCTGGCTGCCAGTCGGCGTCTCGTGCTGCTCACCGCCACCCGCGATGTCGAGCACTCGGGGGCTGCGGTGCTCGCCGAGGTGCTCACGGCCACGAGGGGCAGCTAGCGCCGTGGGGGCCGTCTCCTTCGAGATCGAGGTTCGACCACCGTTCCGCCTGGACCTCACCGTCTGGGCGCTGCGGCGCCGGCCGCACAACACGGTCGATGCGTGGGACGGCGCCAGCTACACGAGGACGCTCCTCGCCGACGGCTTGCCGGTACAGGTCATGGTCCGTGAGGAGCCGGGAGGAAGTCCAGGGCCGGTACGCATCGGTGTCGTGCTGCGGCGTCGCGGGGAGGCACCGAGCGAGGCTGCCGCAGCCGAGGTGCGCTCGACCGTCGAACGGCTGCTGGGCCTCGATGTCGATCTCGCCGGCTTCTACGAGCTCGCGGCCTCCGATCAGCGCCTCGCCAGTCTCGCCCAACGGTTCCTCGGGGTGCGGCCCCCGCGCTTTGGGAGTGTCTTCGAGGCGATCGTCAACGCGGTGGCCTGCCAGCAGCTGTCCCTCGACATCGGTATCCACCTCCTCGATCGCCTCGCGGATGTGTACGGGCCCACGGTGGCGGTCCGAGGCGTGACCGCTGGCTTCCCCGGCCCCGAGCGCCTCGCCGCGGCGGAACCGGCGCATCTGTGGCGGCTGGGGTTCAGCCGGGCGAAGGCACGGACCATCGTCGAGGTCGCCCGACGGGCTGCCTCGGGAACCCTCGACCTCGATGCCTTGCCACGCACCGACGTTGCGATGCTCACCGCGGCATTGGTCTCCCTCCCTGGTATCGGGCGCTGGAGCGCCGAGTACGTGGCGCTCCGAGGTCTCGGGCACCTCAGTGTCCTGCCGGGTGACGACGTCGGCGCCCGGAACAGTCTCCGCCGGCACTTCGACCTACCCGCCTCTGCCGGCTACGACGACGTTGCCGCCCTTGCCAGGAGCTGGTGGCCCTACGGCGGTCTCGTCTACTTCCACCTCCTCCTCGACGGGCTCGCCGGCGCCGGCCACCTCGATTCCATAGCCGATCAGCAACAAGCCATCGAGACTTCATCCGTACAGACAGGAGCAGGCGAATGAGGACTGCAGTGCACGGCATGCCCCGCATCGGGCGACACCGCGAGCTCAAGTGGGCACTCGAGGACCACTGGGCCGGACGCGCCGATCGAGAGAGGCTGCTGCAGGTGGCCGCCGGCATCCGACTCGACAACTGGCGCACCGCGGGTGCAGCGGGCGTCAGTTTCGTGGCGTCGAACGACTTCTCGCTCTACGACCACGTGCTCGACACCGCTGTCGCGCTCGGCGCCGTACCACCGCGCTTCGAAACGGTCGGGTCTCCGGAGTCCCTGGAGCGCTATTTCGCCATGGCCCGGGGTGGGGAAGCAAGCGGCGTGGCGGTCGCGCCGCTCGAGCTGACCAAGTGGTTCGACACCAACTACCACCAGCTCGTGCCCGAGATCAGTCCCGATACCGTGTTCGCTCCGGATTCGTCCAAGGCGCTCGGCGAGCTGGAAGAGGCGCGAGCCCTTGGCATTGAGACCACCCCGGTGCTTCTCGGCCCGCTCACCTTCCTCCTACGCAGCGCGATGACAACGCCGGGTTTGTCCCCGCTCTCGCTTCTCGACCGGCTCGTCGATGCCTATCTCGAGCTCCTCGCGGCGTTCGATGCCGCGGGCGTCGGCTGGGTCCGCCTGGATGAGCCCGCCCTGGTCGAGGACCGCAGCGCGGAGGAGCTCGACGCCATTCGAGGCGTGTACCGGCGGATCGGCGAGTCTTCAGCTCGGCCGGGCCTGGCGGTCTGCACCTACTTCGGCCATGTCGGCGAGGCGATGGTGGTCCTGGCGGACCTGCCGGTCGAGGGGGTCGGCCTCGACCTGTGCCGGGGAGCGGAGAACCTCGACCTCCTGGCCGCGGCCGGCGGCCTCGGTGAGCGGGTGCTCTTCGCCGGTGTCGTCGACGGCCGCAACGTCTGGGTGAACGACTTCGACGTCTCGCTCGAGCTGCTCGATCGGGTGCGCCCCTACGCCTCGGAGATCGTGGTCTCCACCTCCTGCTCGCTGCTGCACGTCCCGGTGAGCCTCGAGTCCGAGACGGCGATCGATCCCGAGGTCCACCCGTGGTTGGCGTTCGCCGAAGAGAAGCTCAGGGAGCTGACCATCCTCGCCGAGGGCGCCGAGCATGGGGCAGGGAGCATCGCGGATGTGCTCGAGGCCAACCGGGCTGTCCGAGCGGCTCGACAGGCGTCGAAGCGGGTCCACGACCGCGCCGTCCGACGGGTGGCGGCTGAAGCTCCCGTGGATCCCCGCAGGTCCGCCTCGCCCGCCGAGCGGGCAGCTGTCCAGGCTGACCGCCTCGCCCTCCCTTCCCTCCCGACCACGACCATTGGCTCGTTCCCCCAGACCGCGGCGCTGCGCGCCGTGCGGGCGGCGTGGCGGGCCGGCAGCACGAGCGAGGCGGAGTACCGCCGGGCGCTCGAAGCCGAGATCGACCGGGTCGTTGCCCTCCAAGAAGACCTCGGTCTCGACGTGCTCGTCCACGGCGAGCCCGAGCGCGACGACATGGTGCGTTACTTCGCCGCATCGCTCAGTGGTTTCATTCTGCCCGAGGCCGGCTGGGTGCAGTCCTACGGCTCGCGATGTGTACGCCCGCCAATCCTCTTCGGCGACGTCTCGCGTCCCGAGCCGCTCACTGTCTCGTGGACCGCGTATGCGGCTGGCCGCACCACCAAGCCGATGAAGGCCATGCTCACCGGACCGGTCACCATGCTCTCGTGGTCCTTCGTCCGAGACGACCTTTCTCGAGCAGAGGTTGCCACCCAGCTGGGCCTGGCGCTCGCCGAAGAGGTGGCCGACCTCCAGTGCACGGGCATCGCGGTGGTCCAGATCGACGAGCCCGCCCTTCGGGAGGCCCTGCCGCTGCGCCGAGCCGAACGTGCCGGGTACCTGGCGTGGGCGACTCGAGCCTTCCGCCTGGCCAGCTCGGCGGCCGTCTCGGCCACCCAGGTGCACACCCACATGTGCTACGCCGAGTTGGCCGACGTGGTGGACGTGCTCGCGGACCTCGATGTCGATGTGGCGTCGTTCGAGGCGGCACGCTCGGCGATGACGCTCCTTGGCGTGCTC
Organism: Actinomycetes bacterium; assembly: GCA_021846485.1. Taxonomy (GTDB): domain Bacteria; phylum Actinomycetota; class Acidimicrobiia; order Acidimicrobiales; family Palsa-688; genus JAKAQB01. Next base: position 4,733 of record JAJZWW010000097.1, on the reverse strand, counting down.
GGCGACGCCACGTACCAGGCCGCCGCCGGGCCCGGTGTCTACGACGTGCACTCGCCCCGGGCTCCGGCAGAAGATGAGATCGCGTCACTCCTCCGTCGGGCGGTCGAGGTCGTCGGACCCGAACGTCTGTGGGTGAACCCCGACTGCGGCCTCAAGACCCGCAGCTACGCCGAGGCCACCGAGGCGCTTGCCAACATGGTGGCAGCTGCCCGCCAGGTGCGCGCCGAGCTGGCCGCCGAGGCGCGGCAGCGAAGGTCGGCGGAGGGCGCGGTTGGGGGACCGCCCGGCGAGGCGGGCAATCCATGACCAACCTCGCCGCGAGCTCGGTCCGAGTCACCGGCGCAGAGGGACACGTGCGGGGGACAAGCCATGGCTGACCCTCGCGGGTTCTTGAAGTACGACCGGGAGCTCCCATGCCACCGGCCGGTCCCGATCCGGGTTCACGACTGGCGCGAGGTCTACGAACCGTTCCCCGCCGACACCGCTCGGCGCCAGGCGGCGCGGTGCATGGACTGCGGCATCCCCTTCTGCCACGAGGGCTGCCCGCTCGGCAACCTCATCACCGAGTGGAACGATCTCGTGTACCGCGACCAGTGGTTCGAGGCGAGCGAGCGGTTGCACGCCACCAACAACTTCCCCGACTTCACTGGGCGGCTGTGCCCCGCACCCTGCGAGGCGTCATGCGTGCTTGGGATCAACGCAGCGCCGGTCACCATCAAGCAGATCGAGTACGAGATCGTCGAGCGGGCCTGGGCCGAAGGCTGGCTCGGCCCGATTCGCCCGTCGCAGCACTCGGGCCGTCGGGTCGCCGTGGTGGGCTCGGGGCCGGTCGGACTTGCCGCCGCTCAGCAGCTTGCCCGAGCTGGCCACTCGGTCGTCGTCTTCGAGCGGGCGCCACGGCCCGGCGGCCTGCTGCGCTACGGCATCCCCGAGTTCAAACGGGTGATCGATCGCCGGCTCGGCCAACTCACGGCCGAAGGAGTGGAGCTACGCTGTGGCATCACCGTCGGGAACAGCGGCGCTGACACCCCGCCCTCGGTTCCAGGCGGCCACGAGACGGTGGACGTGGCCACGCTGCGCTCCAGCTTCGATGCTGTGCTGCTCGCCACCGGCGCCACGGTGCCCCGCGACGTTCAGGTCCCCGGCAGGGCGTTGCACGGCGTCCACCAAGCGATGGAGTACCTGACGGGAGCCAACCAGGCCACTGAGGGCTCGTTGGGCCGCCCGCCCATCGACGCGGCGGGAAAGGTGGTGGTGATTATCGGTGGCGGCGACACGGGAGCCGACTGCCTCGGCACGGCGCACCGCCAGGGAGCCCGCTCGGTCCACCAGCTCGAGATCCTTCCCGAGCCGCCAACCTCCCGCAGCGAGGAGGATCCCTGGCCGACATGGCCAAGGATCCTGCGCACCTACCCCGCCCACGAAGAGGGCGGCGAGCGGCTGTTCTCGGTGTCGACCGCCGAGCTCGTCGGCGACGCCGCGGGCACGTCCGAGCGCTACGAGCCGATCAGGTGCGCGCCCGGACCTCGGCTGCCGGGCGCGGCACATTCGAGCCGGTTGCCGGGTCGACCGTCGAGCTGCGCTCCGATCTGGTGCTGCTGGCACTCGGGTTCAGCGGCCCCGAACGCCAGGGCCTCGTCGCCGACCTCGGCCTGGCGCTTACCGACCGAGGTACCGTCGCCGTGGACGCTGGGTGGGAGACGGATGTCGAAGGGGTCTTCGCGTCCGGGGACATGGTGAAAGGCCAGAGCTTGGTGGTATGGGCGATCGCCGAGGGCAGGGCCGCGGCCGCGGCCGTCGATCGGTACCTCATGGGGTCGAGCGACCTTCCGACCCCGGTGGTCTCCGGACAGCTCCCTCTGCGCTGACCATCCGCTGGAGCGCTCGGTTCCCCAGAAGGTCGTACGAAGAAGGGTAGCGACGGGAAGGATATGGACATTCGGCGGATCGGGATCTGGACGTCCGCACTCGACCGGCAGCCGGCCACGACCGTCCGCCAGGCTGCACGCCAGATCGAGCGCCTCGGGTACGGCGCGCTATGGGTCGGCCAGGCGATGCGGCGCGAGGCCTTCACCAATGCATCGATCCTCCTTGCGGCGACCGACCACTTGGTGGTGGCCACGGGGATCGCCAACATCTGGGCTCGTGATCCCATGGCGATGGCCGCCGGGCAGCGCACCCTGGCCGAGGCCTGGGATGGCCGCTTCCTGCTCGGTCTCGGGGTGAGCCACGATCGGCTGGTCGAGCCCCGAGGCCATCGCTACGAACGACCGCTCGCCGCCATGCGCCGCTACCTCGAAGCCATGGACGAGGCGCCGTACCGGGCGCCGCTGCCCGATCCGGTGGCACTTACCCGGGTGCTCGGGGCGTTGCGTCCTCGCATGATGGCCCTGGCTGCCGAACGTGCCGACGGTGCTCACCCCTACCTCGTTCCTGTGGAGCACACCGAGCAGGCGCGCCAGATCCTCGGCCCGGGGAAGCTGCTCTGCCCGGAGGTCGCGGTCGTGGTCACCTCCGACCGCCAGGTCGCCCGGAGTGTCGCCAGGGCCCACCTCGACACCTACCTCCGGCTTGCCAACTACCGGGGCAACCTCGCAGGATGCGGCTTCGCTGACGAGGACCTCATGGGAGGCGGAAGCGACCGCCTCGTCGACGCGCTGGTCGCCTGGGGGCCTGCGGAGCGGATTGCTCGCCGGATCGGCGCGCACCTCGATGCCGGCGCTGACCACGTCGCCATTCAGGTGCTCACGTCGAGCCCTGATCGCCTGCCGCTCGAAGAGTGGGCCGAGCTGGCGACGGTCTGTGGCCTCGAGTCGCTCCCTGCGGTGCCCGCGGTGGAACAGTGACGCTCCTCGAGATCGGCAGCCGCCGAGCGGCGTGGCAGGGCGATCGATCCCGGTGGCCGGCGTGCCCCCCATCGCACATGGGGGACGTGAGATGACGTCGCTCCCAGAAAATGTCGTCTTCCGGGCGGTGACGCACGCTGCCGACGCGGTCGTGATCGTCGATGCCGCTGGCACCATCTGTTTCTGGAACGACGGCGCGGTCCGTATCTTCGGCTACGGGCCCGAGGCGATGCTCGGATCCACGCTGGACGCGATCATCCCCGAACGGCTGCGCCGGCGCCACCACGAGGCGTTCCGTGCTGCGATGGTTCGTGGATCGACTCGCTACGGCGTATCGGACCTCCTGGCCGTGCCTGCGCGCCATGCGGACGGGCGGACCGTCTCGATCGAGTTCAGCGTCGTCTTGCTCGAAGCAGACGACGGATCAGTCGGCCACGTCGCGGCGATCCTGCGCGACGTCACCGAGCGCCGAGCTCGAGAGCAGGAGCTCCAGCGGCGGATCGAGGCGCTCGAGGTGAAGCGGGAGTTCCCCTGACATGGCCGTTTGTCTCCCAGAGACGTGGCCATGATCCCTGCCTGGCTGTACGACCTCGCCTTGTGCTTGCACCTGCTTGGCGCCTTCTCGCTCGTCTCGGGTACCGTCCTTGCCGGCGTGGGTTTCGAAGCGGCGCGCCGCCGAGCCAGCTGCGCCGAGATCGCCATCCTGCTCGGGCTCGCCCGCATCGGTGCCGCGCTGGTGATCGGAGGGACGCTGCTCGTCGGGGGCTTCGGGCTGTGGCTCGTTGCCCTCGGCCACTGGGGGTACTCGACGCCCTGGGTTGACGCGGCGATCGGGCTCCTGGTCTTTGTCGTGGTGATCGGCGTGGTGGGTGGCCAGCGACCCAAGCAGGCCCGCAAGCTTGCCGCCGCCTTGCCCTCCCAGCAGCTCCCCCCGAGTGAAGAGTTGCGCGCCCTTCTCGGTGACCGAGTGGCGCGTATCCTCAACTACCTTGCGGTGGCGGCGCTCCTCGCCATCATCGTCCTCATGGTGGTAAAGCCCGGCTCACCCCATCAGTAGCGGAGCGGAGCAGCGGCATCCGTGGCACCGGGTACCTCTCGGCGCAAGGGTCTGGTGCAGATGGTGGCCGGGTGGCGGCAGTGGCGCGGATGAACGGTACACCTGTGGCACTCGGGGCAGTCGATGCGCCCTGGTAGCGGCTCCGCTGGCGGCCGGGCCGGCACGTCGCCGATGATGAGTCGCGGGCCTGACGGCCATCGGAAGTAGTGCCACGCCCAGTTGATCATGACCACCACGCGGTTGCGGAAGCCGATCAGTTGGACGAGGTGGAGCACGAGCCAGGCGATCCAACCGATCGTCCCGTAGAAGACCGTGGCGCTTGACAGCTGGGCGACTGCCGACCGGCGCCCGATTGTCGCCATCACCCCCTTGTCGCGGTAGGCGAAGGACGTCGTCGGACGGCCTTCGAGCCGGCCTACGACCTGGCGGGCGGCGTGGTCTCCCGACTGAATGGCCACCTGGGCAAGCTGGGGGAGGAACCGGCGGGTGTCACCCGGTTCGAGGTGGCCCTGACCCGGTGCAGTTCCATCGGGACCGGGGACCGCGGCGGCATCGCCCACGACGAACATCTCGGGATGGCCCGGCAGCGAGAGGTCGGGTTCGACCACCACCCGCCCCCCGGGACCCCGGTGCTCGGTGAGGCCCGCTGCGACGGTGCCGTCCACCGTCACCCCTGCCGCCCAGATCACCACGCTCGCCGTGACCAGTTCGCCGTCTGCCAGCGTGACCCCGGCGGTCGAGACCTGTGGGTGCCGAGAACCCCGTCCGCCCAGCTCAGGCGACCATCCGGTATTCGTGGATGAGGCCGCCCAGGTGATCGGTTCTTCGTA
>JAJZWW010000096.1 GCA_021846485.1 Actinomycetes bacterium | reverse complement strand
GGGCCACCCCTTCGTCGACGCCCGAGACGCCGAGCGCGTCCACCCCGGCCTCCTGGAGCACGCCGCTCACCGCTGCGGCGTCGGTCCCGTAGGCGAGGGCTTTCACCATCCCCATGATCCGCACCGCCGGCCCGACGAGGCGCCGGAAGGTCGCCACGTTGTCCTCGACCGCAGAAAGGTCCAGGTAGAGCCTGGTGGGGGCCATCGATTCCACCAGCGCGGTGGACAGATCCCCGATCCCCCGCTCGGGTCGGGCCTGGACCAGCGCCGCGTCGCCCGCTCTCAGCTCGGCTACCAGCAGCTCCTGGAGGCAGGCGGCGTCCGGGGCCAGCCGGAGCGCCACCGCGGGATCGCGGGCGGCGAGCGCGCCGGCCACCGCGCGATGAGAGGGCACCTCCAGGCCGAAGAGCACCTTCGCCCCCTCGCCGGAGAGTGCCGCGGCGAACGCGGCGACCGACCCGGGGCCGGGGTGCGCAAGGGGCTCCGAGAGCACCACCGCGCAGCGCCCGCCGGGTGCGGCCAGCGAGGCAGCTGCCCGGACGCCGGCGGCCACCGCAGTGGGGTCGGGGGTCGCCAGGTCCCGTACGAGCGTGGCTCCCGCAGGGCTGCGCCAGATCTCCAGGCGGGCCGAGGTGGGCCGGTACGCGGGAGCGGCCTCGAGGAGGGCGGCGGGCTCGACGCCGAGCAGCCAGGCGGCGCTCAGCGCGGTGCGCAGGTCGGCGAGGACCGCGTCCGAGGGACTGTGCGCGCCAACCTCGCCAGAGGTACCGTCGGGGAAGCAGACCGTCACCGCCAGCCCCCCGCTGCGGCGCACCGGAGGCCCGAAGCGCGGCAGGTCGGATCCCGCGCCGACGACCAGCCGGCGGGTGCCTCGGGCGGGGCGGGCCAGCTCTGCAGCGTCCTCGCCAACGAGGAGGAACGACCGGGGACCCAGGCCGCGGGCCATCTCCAGGATCTCTGCCGCCTGCTCGCTCCGGCCGGCGAACGCCGACGACCACCGGGTCCCGAGGTTGGTCACCACCACGTGGTCCGGACCGACGATCTCCTCCAGGCGGCTCATCTCCCCCGGCTCCGACACCGAGGCTTCGAGCACCGCCAGGTCGCACGCCGCCGGGCAGGCGAGCAGGGCGAGCGGCACGCCGACCTGGCTGTTGAAGCTACCCGGGCTGGCGTAGGTGCGCCGCCCGGCGCCGGCGAAGTGGGCCAGGGCGTCCTTGGTGATGGTCTTGCCGTTGCTGCCGACCACGGCCACGACCTCGGCGGCCAGCCGTCGACGCCACCACCCGGCCAGCTCCTGCAAGGCGGTGAGCGGGTCGTCGACGACGACCAGCGGCCCGGCATCCGTGGGCAGCTCGGCGGCGCGGCGGCGGGCGACGACCGCGGCGACCGCGCCGTTGGAGAGGGCGCCGGCCACGAAGCGGTGACCGTCGGTGCGGGCACCGGCCAAGGCGACGAACAGCCCACCCTGGGGGATCCGCTCCGAGTGAACGGTGACCGCGCCCACCACGACCTCCGGGTCGAAGCGGCCGGCGGGCTCCCCCCGGAGGGTCCCGAGCAAGTCGGCCAGGCGGACCGGGTCCATGCCCGCTCGATGCTACCGAGGAGGAACTTCCTGCTGGACTTGGAGTTCCATCTCAGTACCGGCCGTCTGGGTAGGCTCCGCCCAACCGACGAGTCCTGGGAGGGACCACCTTGACCGACCCCGCCGCGCCTGTCGATCCCGCTGCAACGGCCGGCGTGGATCGCAGCTTGGTCGAGGACGCCGCCCGCATGCAGGACGACACCGTTGCCCTGCGCCGGCGCCTCCACGCCCACCCCGAGGTGGGAAACGACCTGCCCGACACCCAGCAGACGATCCTCGAGGCCCTCGACGGCCTGGAGCTCGCGGTCGAGACCGGCCGGGACCTGTCGTCGGTCGTGGCCGTGCTGGACGGCGACGAGCCGGGACCGACGACGTTGTTGCGCGGGGACATGGACGCCCTGCCGATGCCCGAGGACACCGGTCTCGACTTCGCCTCGCAGGTCGAGGGACGCATGCACGCCTGCGGGCACGACACCCACGTCGCGATGCTCGTCTCCGCCGCGCGCCTGCTCCGCCAGCGGCGAGCCCAGCTGCGGGGTCGGGTCGTGTTGATGTTCCAGCCCGGCGAGGAAGGCCACGGCGGTGCACGGATCATGCTCGACGAGGGTCTGCTCGAGCGCCACGGCCCGATCGACCGGGCCTTCGCGATCCACGCGATCGCCAACCTGCCGTCGGGTCTGGTCACCACCCGGGGCGGGACGCTCATGGCCTCGGCCGACGAGTTCCGCATCAGCGTCACCGGCCGGGGCGGGCACGCCTCCATGCCCCACGACGCGGTCGACCCCGTCCCGGTCGCCTGCGAGATCGTGACCGCCCTGCAGGCGATGGTGACCCGACGGGTCCCGGCGTTCGACCCGGCTGTGCTCACCGTCACCCGGATCCAGACGGGCACCGCGTTCAACGTCATCCCCGAGGTTGCCCACTGCGACGGGACCATGCGCGCGGTGTCGGCCGCCAGCCGGGACCGCGTGATGGACGGTTTGCGCGAGGTCGCCGAGCACGTCGCCGCGGCCCACCGCTGCAGCGCCACCGTCGAGCTGGTCGACAACGGCTACCCGGTCACCGTCAACGACGAGGCGGCTGCCGCCCGGACCCTCGCAGTCGCCACCGCCCTGCTCGACGCCGACCACGTCCTGGCGATGCCCACCCCGGTGATGGGTGCCGAGGACTGGTCCTACGTCCTCCAGCGAGTTCCCGGCTCGATGGCCTTCCTCGGCGTCGCCCACTCCGACGACCCCCGCCCGGCCCCCAACCACTCCAACCGGATGGTGGTCGACGAGCCGGCCATGGTCCACGGCGTCGCCCTCCACGCGGCCATGGCCCTGAGCGCCTGAGCGCCGCCGGCAGGGCTGTGTTCCCCACTCACCGGCGGCGGGAACCCCGAACCCACCGCCCTTCGAGGTCTTCTGGGCTCCCCGCGAGCCCGCCTCAGGGCAGCAGGAGGCCGACGGCGTGGATGGCCAGGCCGGCGAGGGCGCCGACCACCGTCCCGTTCACCCGGATGTACTGCAGGTCGCGCCCGACAGCCAGCTCGATGCGACGCGAAGCGGCCTGTGCGGGCCACGCCTCGACCTGGTGGCGGATCAGGGTGGTGACCTCGCCGCCGTAACGGCCCACCGCCCAGCCGACGACCCGCCGTAGCGCACCCTCGATCTCGTCGTGGAAGCGAGGCTCGGAGAACGCCCGCTTGCCCAGATGGGCAACGGCGTCGGCCAGCCGGGCCGCCAGCGGGCTGGCCGGGTCGGCCAGCGACGCTCGCACGGCGTCGAGCGCATCGCCCACCATCGATCGGACGGCGGCAGCCGCCTGCGGGTCGTCGAGCAGGCGGTCGACCAGAGCATCGACCCGGGCGGCCGCGTCGGGGTCCTCGCGCAGGTCCTGGGCCACGCGGGCGAGCAGATCCTCGAGTGCGACCCGCACCGGATGGTCGGCTTCCCGCTCGATGCGGGCGAGCTCGACCTCGGCGTCACGGAGCAGGCGGGAGACGAGCCGGTCGGTGGTGAGCAGGGCGGTGAGCCAGTTGCGCTGGACGATGAAGCGCTTCACGACAGGGTGGAGGGCGGCCCGGTGAGAGGCCAAGTGCTCCCGGGCGCGGACCGTGAGGAGGTCGACCAGTGGTCGTTCGGCTCCTCCGGCGACTGCCCGGCCGAGCAGCCGGCCGAGGGCTGGGGCGAACGAGCGCGGACCCCGCTGACGGCGGAGCAGGTCGGCCACGGCGTCCTCCACCCCGACGGTGTCGAAGCTGCCGAGGGCCGCGGAGAGCGCCGAGGAGACCGCGTCGGAGAGCTGCTCGGCGTGGGACGGCTCGGCCAGCCATCTCCCCACCCTGTCGACCAGACGGCTGTCGACAACCTGTTGATCGAGGGCGGCGGGCGTGAGGAAGTACCCGGTGACGAAGTCCCCGAGCTTGGCGGCCAGCTCGTCTTTCTTGCGTGGCACGAGGGCGGTGTGGGGGATCGGGAGCCCGAGGGGCCGGCGGAACAGGGCGGTCACCGCGAACCAGTCGGCGAGGCCGCCGACCATCGCGGCTTCGGAGGCGGCTCGCAGGAAGCCGCGGAGCACGGAGGGGCCGAGCCAGACGGTGGACGCCACGTAGACCGCGGCTGCCACTACGAGGAGCGCGGTGGCGTTGCGCTTCGTGACGGCCAGGCGCGCCGCCGGGTCCCCCGCCCCGTCCCCGGCAAGGACCCTTCCGGCAACTACTTGGACGGCGTTACCAACTTCGGCCGTGCCAGCACGCAGTTCTCGGCCTTCGGCCGTCCAAGTAGTTGCCGCTCGGGTCCCAAGCGGGTGACCGCGGCGGTGGGCGGCGCCCCGGCGGCCCTCGACGGTCCCCATGGCTCCCACGCTAGGGCGCCCGCTGCCGGCCGCTCGGGCGGCAAACCCGGGGTGGTCGTCCCAGCCCGGATCTACGATGGAGTCGTGGACACGCCGGAGATCATCCGCCAGCTGGAAGGCGATCCGGCGCTGCGTGCCCAACTTCGGGCCGTCCTGCTGGGCGACGAGCTTCCGGCCCTCCCCGACGTGGTACGGCAGCTCGCCAGCCAGATGCAACAGCTGACCCAACGAGTCGACCAGCTGACCCAACGAGTCGAACAGCTGACCCAACGAGTCGACCAGTTCGTCATTTCGGCGGACCGTCGCTTCGGCACCATCGAACAGGACCTCGCCGAGGTGAAGGGCCGCTTCCTCGAGCATGCGCTGGCCACCGCACCCCGCCGCTACGTGCCCCGCTCTCTCGCCCGGATGGTCACACCGGCGACCGGCGAGCGCCTCGAAGAGCTGCTCGGCCTGCTCGACGACGCCGGCGGCGCCGACGTCGAACGTGCCGACGCCATCCTCGACGCCCGCCTCCCCGACGGAGACCCCGTGGTGATCGTCGTCGAAGCGGCGTGGGTGGCGCACTCTGATGACATCGAGCGAGCGGCGCGCCGGGCGGTGCTGCTTGCCGGGCGGGATGTCCCCACCAAGGCGCTGGTCGTGTCCCACTCCCGACCCGCAGACGTCGTCCTCGCGCTGGCCCGGGAGCGGGGAGTCGCCGTCGTCACCGAGAGTGACGGGCTGGTCGAGCTGGCGACGTGAGCCGGGCCGACCGCTGGATCGGTGACCGCGGTCCAGCTCGACGCGCCACAGCGAAGGCGACGTACCGCTAGCCTCCGGCCGTGGACCGTGCCTCCACCTGTTCCCCGAGCCCGCCGCAGAGCCGGCCCCCACGCGAGGCGGGAGGACGCGGCGCTGCGGCGGCGCCCCATGCAGACGGCCCCGGATCGCTCGAGGAAGCCCTGGAGGCGGTGCGCGACGGCGGGGGGCGGGTCACTGCGGCGCGGCGCCTGCTGCTCGAGGCGCTCTTCCACGGCCCGGGCCATCGCAGCGCCGAGGAGCTGGCGGGAGCCGTCCAGGCGACCGCCCCCGACGTGCACCTCTCGACGATCTACCGCGGGCTCGAGGAGCTGCAGCGACTCGGCGTGGTCGTCCACTCCCACCTCGGCCACGGCCCGGCCACCTACCACCTGGCCGCCAGCGCGCACGCCCACTTCTCCTGCGAGCGCTGCGGAGCCACCTTCGAGGCTCCGGGGTCGATGTTCGTCGAGCTGGCCGCCGGAGCCATGGCCGAGCACGGCTTCGAGGTCAACCCGTTCCACTTCGCCATCCCCGGGACCTGCGCCACCTGCCGGGCCGCGGCGCACGCCCCCGGCTCGGCCCGACCACTCGACCAGGAGACGACCGGCTGAGCCATCCCCCTCCGCTCGCTCGCCTGCTAGCGCTCGAGGCGGCCGGGCCCGGCGAAGGGGTCGCCGTTCACGGGAGGTGGGCGAGGTTGGCGACGAGGGCGCGGCCCACCGAGAGGTCACCGTCGAGGTGGACCAATCCCTCCTCGAGCGCCTTGTCGGGGTCGAGCCTCCCGGCTGCCAGCCGGACGAACGCCTCACCTGCCATGGCCACCCGGGTGCCCGCGGCCGCCCCGCCGGCCGGCACCGCCCGGCCTCCGCGCACCACAACGGTCACCTCCCGCGGTACGGCGCCGAGCACCGCGAGGGTGACGACCGTGCCCTCGGGTGGGGCGACCCGCTTCCCGACCACAAAGCCGATGGCGGACAGCAGCCGGTCGAGCGCGCAGGGCGCCGCCGGGCTGTCGAAGCGCCACGGGCGGCCAGTCGCCTGGCGGATGTCCTGCTCGTGCACCCAGCAATCCATCACCCGGATGGCCATGAACGTGGCGTAAGGAGCTTCGCCGACCGGGCTCCACCCCGGCCGGTCGAGCTCCTCGTCGGTCATCGCCCGCAGCGCCCCGAGCCGGGCGGCAGTGACCTCGTCCAGCTCGGCGACCAGCTCGGCGATCGGCCGGTGCCTCCAGTGCTCCGCCCATGCCTCGTTGCTCTCGCCGAGGGCATTGCGGACGTGCGCGGCAGGGGAGGCGGGCGGGGGCAGCGACCGGCCAAGGAGGAAGGCCTCGGTGCCGACGACGTGCGCAACCTGGTCTCGCACGTCCCAGCCGGGGCACTCCGTCGGGGCGTGCCACTCCTGCTCACCGAGCTCGTGGCAGAGCGAGGAAAGGTGGCCCCACGTGTCGGCCAGCTGGTCGATGAAGCTCCGGTCGGTCACTCAGGTCTCCTTTCCCCGGTCACGGCGCAGGATTCTCCACGGTCCGCCAGGCGCGGGCTTCGAGGTACGGGCGGAAGACCTCCCCGATCACCCCCAGGTCGGCCGCGGTCTTCGGCCGGCGCAGCTCGTAGAGGGTGGGGACGTCTGCCCAGCCGGCGACAAGCTCCCACAGCCGCAACGCCGCTTCACCCCTCGGTGGGTCGAGCAGGACCGGACCGAACAGCGCCGTCTCGCCGTCGAGCACGAGGGTCGGCACCCCGTGACCGCCGTGACGCTGGACCAGGCGGCGGTGGTCGGCGAGGACCTCCTCGGTGGTCGTCGGGTCGGCGAGCGCCTCGTCGACGACCGCTGGGTCCCAGCCGAGGCGGGCCAGCACCGCTCGGGACCCTTGCGGGGTGAAGGCCCGGGCCCATAGCGAGGTCCGGTAGGCCCACTGGTAGATCGGGTCGAAATACAGCTCCACCTCCACCGAGCGCACCCTAGCCAGTGGCGCCGGCCCGGCGGTCCTTGTGGCCGAGGGAGAGCTCGTGGAGCATGACCTCGAACCACAGCTCGGAGGTCTGGTGCATGACCATGAAGAGCAGCTCGTCCCGGTGGACCGGTCGGCTCACCGGGTGCTGCAGGCCGAGAAGCTCCCCGAGGCGCGCAGGTACCGGCCGTAGGTGAGATCCTCCGCCATCGCGCCGTAGCGTACGCCCATGCCCTGGCTGCGACCCGTCCCGACCGTCGGGGACGTCACCACCGCGGCGCAGCGGGCGGCCGACCCGGCGGGGTGGTCGATGGGCGAGGAGGTGATCGGCGCCTTCTCCCGGCTGGTCGTCGCCCGGCGAGACGTCCGCCGGTTCCGCCCCGACCCGGTCCCCGCCGAGACGCTGCGGCGAGTCCTGGAGGCGGCGCACGCCGCGCCTTCGGTCGGCCACTCCCAGCCGTGGCGGTTCGTGCTGGTCACCGATCCCCTGACCCGCCAGCGCGCGGCGACCCTCGCCGACGGCCAGCGCCTGGCCCAGGCAGCGGGGATGGACGAGCAAGCCGCCCGGCACCTGCTCGACCTCGACCTGGAGGGCATCCGGGAGGCCCCGCTCGGCATCGTGGTCGCCTGCGACCGCCGGGCGTCGGCCGCCGGCATACTGGGGCGGGCCACCTTCGCCGACACCGACTTGTGGTCGTGCGCGTGCGCGATCGAGAACCTGTGGCTGGCGGCCCGGGCCGAGGGGCTCGGGGTGGGGTGGGTGACGCTGTTCCGGCCCGAGGACCTGGCCGCCCTGGTCGCTGCCCCCGAGGGGGTGGCAACCCTCGGGTGGCTGTGCGTGGGATGGCCCGACGAGCGCCCGCCGAGCCCGGGCCTCGAGCGGCGGGGCTGGTCGGCCCGCCTGCCGCTCGACGCCGTCGTGGTCTCCGAACGCTGGCCGGGCGCCGGGGCTCCCGCCCCGCCCCGCTCGCGGCTGGCCCCGCCCGTGCCGGCAACCCTCGTAGCGGCCCGGGACGAGGCCGACCGGCTCTTGAGCGCCCCCCGCTCCCTCGGCCTGCTCGACGCGGCCGTCGATCGGCTGGTCGCGCTCGGCGTCAGCACCGAGGGGGGTTGCCTGGTGCTCGCCGCCGCGGACCACCCCGTCGCCGCCCTCGGCGTGTCCGCCTACGACACCTCGGTCACCCGGGAGGTCGCCATGGCCGCCGTCGCCGGTGAGGCGCTCGGGGCGGTGGCCGCCGCCGGCGCAGGCCTGGAACTGGTCGTGGTGGACGCCGGGGTGGCCGGCGGGTCGGTGCCCGGGGCGGTGGACCTGCGCGCACCCGACGCGCGCGGCGACCTGGTGCACGCCGACGCCCTCGACCCAGCCAGCGTGAAGCGGCTGGTCGCCGGCGGGCGGGCGCTGGGCCAGGAGCGGGGCCGGGGACGCCTGGTGGCCCTCGGCGAGGTGGGGATCGGCAACACGACGGTCGGCGCAGCCCTCGCCTGCGGGCTCCTCGGGTTGAGCCCCTCCGACGCCGTCGGGCTCGGGGCGGGCGCCGACCGGGCGATGCTCGACGCCAAGCAGGAAGCCGTCTCGGCCGCCCTTTCCCGTCTCGGCGGCGCACCTAGGAGCGCCCTCGAGCTCCTCGCCGCCCTGGGGGGCCCGGAGGTGGCGGTGCTCTGCGGGGTGACCCTGGGGGTGGCCGGTGCCGGCGGGGTCGTCGTCCTCGACGGGCTGGTCACCTCACTCGCCGCCTTGGTGGCCGTCCGAGAAGAGCCGGCCGTGGCGGCCCACCTGGTCCCCGGCCAGCGTAGCCGGGAAGCGGCGCACCCGGCGGTGCTCGCGGCACTCGGGCTCGAGCCGCTGCTCGACCTCCGCCTCCGTGCGGGGGAGGGCGCGGGGGCGGCGTTCGCCGCCGGCCTGCTCCGCCACGCGGTAGAGGTGCGGGCGGGGACGGCTCGCACCGCCCCGCCCGCGCACAGCTGATCCCGACCGGCCGCCGGCCGGTTGCCGACTGGCGGCCGGGACGACGGTGGGCTCAGCACCCCGCTGATGATGTAGACGGTGACATTGGCGGTCCGCACGTTGCCGCAGACGACCTCTGCCTTGCCGTTGACCGTGAAGCTCACGGCGCTCCCGGCGACCGTGAGCGTCGAGCCCTCGAGGGTCTTGTGGCTCGCTCACCGCCGGCGGGGAGCAGCCCCGGCGACCAGGCGGATCCTGCCGGCGAGCGCCTCGCCAGTGAGCTCGGAGAGGCCGAGGTGGAGCGCCCCCATCGCCTCGGCGAGCTCGGCGGCCAGCCCGAGGCGGGTGGGGCCGTCCTCCACGTCGACGACCACCGCGGCCACGCCCGCCCGGCGCACCCCGGCGGCCGCCGCGCGGGCGGCATCGAGGGGGTCGGTGCCCGGCGGTCCCGCG
>JAJZWW010000095.1 GCA_021846485.1 Actinomycetes bacterium | reverse complement strand
AGCGGCCCGGCGACCGCCTCGGCGGCGCGCAGCAGGCGACCCTCGACGACCGCTTCGACGGTGGCGTCGATCTCGGGGGCCAAGAAGCGGTCCGGGCCGGGGCCGTCGACCAGCTCGCGCAGGGCGTCGCGGGCCGCCGCGGTAGCCGGCGCGGGGGTGAGCGGGGCCCGCAGGTCCAAGGCCCGCGCCGCGGTCAGGACCTCGACGGCGAGCACCCGGGTGAGCCCGTCGACCGAGCGGCGCAGCTTACGGGCGGCGGCCCAGCCCATCGAGACGTGGTCCTCCTGCATCGCCGAGCTCGGGATCGAGTCCACGCTGGCGGGCACCGCCAGGCGCTTGAGCTCGCTCACGATCCCCGCCTGGGTGTACTGGGCGATCATGTGGCCGGAGTCGACCCCGGGGTCGGCGGCGAGGAACGGCGCCAGCCCGTGGGAGCGGGCCGCGTCGAGCATCCGGTCGGTGCGACGTTCGCTGATCGAGGCCAGGTCGGCGGCGGCGATCGCGAGGAAGTCGCACACGTAGCCGACCGGCGCGCCGTGGAAGTTGCCGTTGGACTCGACCCGCCCGTCGGGCAGGACCACGGGGTTGTCGATCGACGCGGCCAGCTCCCGGTCGGCCACCGCGGTGGCGTGGGTGACGGTGTCGCGCACCGCCCCCGCCACCTGTGGGGCGCAGCGCAGGGAGTAGGCGTCCTGGACCCGGGTGTCGCCGTCGCGGTGGGAGGCGACCATCGGGCTGTCGCGCAGCAGCCGCCAGATGTTGCCCGCCGAGGTCTCCTGGCCGGGGTGGGGGCGCAGCGGGGCGTGCAGGTCGGGCGCGAACACCCGGTCGGTGCCGAGCAGCGCCTCGACGCTCATCGCCGCCGCCAGGTCGGCAGTGCGGCACGCCACGCGCAGGTCCTCCAAGGCGAGGAGGAGCATGCCGAGCATGCCGTCGGTGCCGTTTATCAGCGCGAGCCCCTCCTTCTCGGCGAGGATCACCGGCTCGACGCCGGCGATCGCCAGCAACTCGAGCGCCGGGCGGAGGATGCCGTCGGGGCCTCGCCCCTCCCCCTCGCCGGTGAGCACCATCGCCACGTGCGCCAGGGGCGCCAGGTCGCCGCTGCAGCCGAGCGAGCCGTGCTCGGGGACCACCGGCGTGATCCCCGCGTTGAGCATCGCGGCGTAGCCCTCGGCGACCAGCTGGCGCACGCCGGTGCGCCCCGACGCCATGGTGCGCAGCCGCAGCAGGATCATCGCCCGGACCACCTCGACCTCCACCTCCGGCCCGGAGCCGGCGGCGTGAGAGCGTACGAGGCTGCGCTGCAGGTCGCTGCGCCGCTCGGCGGGGATGTGGCGGGTGGCGAGCGCCCCGAAGCCGGTGGAGATGCCGTACGCCGGCACCGGCGAGCCGGCCAGGGCTTCCACGACCGCCCGGGACTGCGCGACCGCGGCGAGGGCGGCGGGGCCGAGGAGCACCCTGGCGTGGTGGCGGGCGACGGCGACGACGTCGGCCGCGGTGAGCCCGGACGGCTCGATGACGACGGTCACGACAGCAGGTCCCCCAAGACGGCAGTCAGGGCATCGACCCCCGCGAGGCAGTCCTCGACGGTGGCCGACTCGGCCGGGTCGTGGCTGGTCCCGGTCGGATTGCGGACGAACAGCATGGCCGCCGGCACGCCGGCGGCGGCGAGCACGGCGGCGTCGTGGCCGGCACCGGTGGGCAGCTCGGCGACCGACCCGAGGCGGCCGCCGACCACCCCGGCGAGCCGGCCGCGCAGCTCCGAGCCGAACGTGGCGCCCCCGCTCCAGGACTCCTCGGCCACCGACACGCCCACGCCGTGAAGGCCGGCGGCGGCCTCGGCCGAGGCCGTGACCTCGGCCACCACGCTACGGACGACCGACTCGTCGGGGGCGCGGGCGTCGAGCCAGGCGGTGGCGCGCGAGGCGATGGCGTTGACCGCCCCGGGGTGCACGGCGATCCGACCGACGGTGGCGACGGCGCCGGCCTCCTCGGCGGCGGCACGGGCGGCGAGGACCGTGTGGGCGAGGGGGAGGACGGGGTCGGAGCGGTCGGCAAGCCGGGTGGTGCCGGCGTGGTCACCCCTACCGGAGAGCTCGTAGCGCCACCGACCGTGGGGCCACACGGCCGTGGCCACGCCGACGGGGACCCCGACGTCGACGAGGCGGCGACCCTGCTCGACGTGGAGGTCCACGGACGTGCCGATGCGGGCCAGGCGCTCGGGGTCGGCGCCGGCGCGCGCCGGGTCGAGGCCGTTGGCCCGCCAGGCGTCCGCCAGGGTGACGCCGGCGGCGTCGGTCAGGGCGGCGGCGCGCCCGGGGTCGATCGACCCGGTGAGCAGGCGGCTGCCGAGGGTCGCCACCCCGAAGCGGCCGCCCTCCTCGTCGGCGAAGTTGACCACCGCCACCGGCCTGGACGGTCGCCCGCCGGCCCGGAGGCGCTCGAGCGCGAGGAACGCGGAGACCACCCCGAGGGGCCCGTCGAAGGCGCCGCCGCCGGGCACGCTGTCGAGGTGGCTGCCGGTCACCACGCCGCCCGGTGACGGCTCGCCCCACCACGCCCACTGGTTGCCGTTGGGGTCCTCGTCGAGGAGCAGCCCGAGCCGCTCGGCCCGGGCCCGGAACCACCGCCGGCACTCGAGGTCGGCACCGGTCCAAGCGAGGCGGTGGTAGCCGCCGTCCTCCGCGCGCCCGATCGGCTCGAGCTCGGACCAGAGGGCCGCGAAGTCGCTCACCTCCCCGGGACGCGCACGCCGGTGGCCTCCGCCACCTCCCCCGCCCGGTCGTAGCCGGCGTCGACGTGGCGGAGCACGCCCATGAGCGGGTCGTTGGTGAGCACCCGCTCGATCTTGGCGCCGGCGAGGGGTGTCCCGTCGGCCACGCACACCTGGCCGGCGTGGATCGACCGGCCGATGCCGACCCCGCCACCGTGGTGGATCGACACCCACGACGCCCCCGAGGCGACGTTGAGCATCGCGTTGATGAGCGGCCAGTCGGCGATCGCGTCAGAGCCGTCGGCCATCCCCTCGGTCTCCCGGTAGGGGGAGGCGACCGAGCCGCAGTCGAGGTGGTCCCGGCCGATCACGATCGGGCCGGCCAGCTCCCCGGAGGCGACCAGGTCGTTGAACGCCACCCCCGCCTTGTCCCGCTCCCCGTAGCCGAGCCAGCAGATGCGCGCCGGGAGACCCTGGAAGGCGACCCGTTCCTCGGCGGCGTGGATCCAGCGGGCCAGCGGATCGTTGTCGGGGAACGCCTCGAGGACCGCCCGGTCGGTGCGGGCGATGTCGTGCGGGTCGCCGGAGAGGGCCGCCCAGCGAAACGGGCCCTTGCCCTCGCAGAACAGCGGACGGATGTAGGCGGGCACGAACCCGGGGAAGGCGAACGCCCGCTCGTAGCCGGCAGTCCGGGCCTCACCCCGGATGGAGTTGCCGTAGTCGAAGACCTCGGCGCCGGCATCGGCGAAGCCGACCATCGCCTCGACGTGGAGGGCCATCGACGCCCGAGCCCGGGCGATGAAGCCCTCCGGGTCCCGCCGGCGCTCGTCCCCCCAGTCCTCGAAGGCGACCCCGATCGGTAGGTAGCCGAGCGGGTCGTGCGCCGAGGTCTGGTCGGTGACCACGTCGACCTCGACGCCCCGGCGGAGCAGCTCGGGGAGCACCTCGGCGCAGTTACCCTCCACTCCGATCGACAGTGCCCGCCGGTCGGCCTTGGCGTCCAGGGCCTCGGCCACCGCCTCGTCGAGGGAGGGGGCGTGCACGTCGAGGTAGCGGGTCTCGATCCGCCGGCGGATGCGCGACGCGTCGCAGTCGACCACCAGGGCGACCCCGCCGTTCAAGGTGACCGCCAGCGGCTGGGCGCCACCCATCCCGCCGAGGCCCCCGGTGAGCGTGAGGGTTCCCGCGAGGGACCCCCCGAAGCGCTTGGCGGCCACCGCGGCGAAGGTCTCGTAGGTGCCCTGCAGGATCCCCTGGGTACCGATGTAGATCCACGACCCGGCGGTCATCTGCCCGTACATGGTGAGCCCGAGGGCCTCCAGCCGGCGGAACTCCTCCCACGTCGCCCACTCCGGCACCAGGTTGGAGTTGGCGATCAGCACCCGGGGCGCCCACTCGTGGGTGCGGGCCACGCCCACCGCCTTGCCGGACTGCACGAGGAGGGTCTCGTCGGCCTCCAGGCTGCGCAGCGCGGCGACGATCGCGTCGAACGCCGGCCAACTGCGGGCCGCCCGGCCGCTGCCCCCGTAGACCACCAGCTCCTCGGGATGCTCGGCGACGTCGGGGTCGAGGTTGTTGTGGAGCATCCGCAGCGCACCCTCGGCCTGCCAGTTGCGGCACGACAGCTCGCTCCCCCGGGGGCTGTGGACCACCCGGGCTGCGTCTTTCCCCTCTGCAGCTCCTGCGACCATGGCAGCTGACACTAGGGCTCCCCTAGCATGGCCGGCGTGGGAAGCTACCTGGAGGCCCTGGCCGAGCGGGTCGTGGTCTTCGACGGGGCCACCGGCACCAACCTGCAGCTGCGCAACCTCGACCCCGACGACTTCGGCGGCCCGGCGCTCGAGGGCTGCAACGAGATGCTCGTCGCCACGCGCCCCGACGTGGTCGCCGACCTGCACCGCTCGTTCCTCGAGGTCGGCTGCGACGTGGTCGAGACCGACAGCTTCGGCTCCCTGCCGTGGGTGCTCGCCGAGTACGGGATCGCCGGGCGCGCCCGGGAACTGGCCCGCCTGGCGGCCACGATCGCCCGGGACGTCGCCGACGGCTTCGGGGACCGCTTCGTCGCCGGGTCGCTCGGCCCGGGCACCCGGATCGCCTCGCTCGGCCAGATCCGCTTCGCCGACCAGCGCGACGGCTACCAGGAGGCCGCCGCTGGGCTGCTCGAGGGCGGGGTCGACCTGCTCGTGGTGGAGACCGTCCAGGACCTGCTCCAGGCCAAGGCGGCGATCGTCGGTGCCCGGCGGGCGATGGCCGAGACCGGCCGGCAGGTGCCGTTACAGGTCCAGGTGACCATCGAGACGACCGGGCGGATGCTGATGGGCACCGAGGTCGGTGCCGCGCTCACCACCCTCGACGCCATGCGCCCCGAGGTGGTCGGCCTCAACTGCGCAACCGGGCCGGCCGAGATGAGCGAGCACCTCCGCTACTTGTCGGCGCGGGCCCGCAGCCACCTGTCGGTCCTGCCCAACGCCGGCCTCCCCTCGGTCGTCGACGGCCGCATGCACTACGACCTCACCCCAGGGCAGCTCGCCGGGCACCTCTCGCGCTTCGTCACCGAGCTCGGCGTGCGCGCCGTCGGCGGGTGCTGCGGCACCGAGCCCGCGCACCTGGCCGAGGTCGTCGCCGCGTGCCGGGACCTGACGCCCGCCGCCCGGTCGGCGGAGTGGGAGCCGGGCTGCGCGTCGCTCTACACCCACGTGCCGTGGGACCAGTCGCCGTCGGTGCTGATGGTCGGGGAGCGCACCAACGCCAACGGGTCGAAGAAGTTCCGGGAGGCGATGCTCGCCGACGACTGGGACACCTGCGTGGCGATGGCCCGCGACGCGGTCAAGGAGGGCGCCCACCTGCTCGACGTGTGCGTCGACTTCACCGGCGAGGACGGCCCGGCGGACATGGCGGAGGTGGCTTCGCGCTTCGCCACCCAGTCGACCCTGCCGCTCATGCTCGACTCGACCGAGCCGGCGGTGGTCGAGACCGGCCTGCAGCTCGTCGCCGGCAAGCCGGTGCTCAACTCGGTCAACCTGGAGGACGGCTCGGAGCCGGGCACCCGCCTGGACCGCTTCCTGTCGCTCGCCCGGGAGTACGGCGCGGCGGTGGTGTGCACCTGCATCGACGAGGCCGGCCAGGCGCGCACCGCCGAGCGCAAGCTCGAGGCGGCCCGGGCGATCCACGACCTGGCCGTCGACCGCTACGGGCTGCGCCCCGAGGACCTGGCGTTCGACCCGCTGGCGCTCACCCTCGGCACCGGGATGGAGGAGAGCCGCCGCGACGGCCTCGAGACCATCGAAGGAATAAGGAGGATAAAGGCCTCCCTGCCCGGCGTGCAGACGATCCTGGGGCTCTCGAACGTGAGCTTCGGGCTGACCCCGGCGCTGCGTCACGTCCTCAACTCGGTCTACCTGCACGAGTGCCAGCAGGCCGGGCTGGACGCGGCGATCGTCCACGCGGCGAGGATCATGCCGTTGGCGCGCATCGACCCCGAGGCGGTCTCCACCTGCTTGGACCTGATCTACGACCGGCGCCGGCCCGACTACGACCCGCTGGCCACCCTGCTCAGGATGTTCGAAGGGGTCTCCGCAGCCGACGTCGGGAGCGAGGACCGCAGCGGCTGGCCGCTCGACCGGCGCCTGTCCCAGCGGATCATCGACGGGGACCGCGACGGCCTCGACGCCGACCTCGCCGAAGCGCTCGACTCGGGGCTCAGCGCCCTCGAGGTGATCAACGGGCCGCTGCTCGGCGGGATGAAGGTGGTCGGCGACCGCTTCGGGGCGGGCGAGATGCAGCTCCCCTTCGTGCTGCAGTCCGCGGAGACGATGAAGGCCGCGGTCGCCTGGCTCGAGCCCCACATGGAGCGGGCGGACTCGGGCGGCAAGGGGCGGGTGGTGCTCGCCACGGTGAAAGGCGACGTCCACGACATCGGCAAGAACCTGGTGGACATAATCCTCACCAACAACGGCTACGAGGTGCACAACCTCGGCATCAAGGTGCCGATCGCCGACCTCCTCGCCAAGGCCGAAGAGGTGGGCGCAGACGCGATCGGCATGTCCGGGCTGCTCGTGAAGAGCACCCTCATCATGCGCGAGAACCTGCAGGAGATCGACCAGCGCGGCCGCAGCGACATCCCGGTGCTGCTCGGCGGGGCCGCCCTCACCCGGACCTACGTGGAGCGCGACCTGCGGAAGACCTACGACGGTCGGCTGTTCTACGGCAAGGACGCCTTCGAAGGCCTGCGGGTCCTCGACCGCCTCGGCGCGATCCGCGCCGGGACCGAGCCCGACGACCCCGACTGGGGACGCGAGGTGCTCGAGCGGGCGGGGGTGCGCACCCCCGCCGACGCCCTGGCCGCCGCGTCGACGGCCGGTGCGGCGAGCCGGCCCCGCCGGTCACCCGCGGTGCGATCCGACAACCCGGTGCCCACCCCCCCTTGGATCGGCTCGCGCGTCGAGCGGGGGATCCCCCTCGACACGATCGCCTCCTATTTGAACGAGACCGCCCTGTACCGCAACCAGTGGGGTTACCGCCCGCGGCGCGACGAGGGGGACCCGGCGTTCAAGCAGCGGCTGCGCCTGGAGCTGCGGGCGCGGCTGGCGACCGCCCGGGAATCCGACGTGCTCTGCCCGGCGGTCGCCTACGGGTACTTCGCGGTCAACAGCGACGGCGACGACCTGGTCGTGTGGAAGGACCAGTCCCGCAACGCCGAGTGGCTGCGCTTCGCCTTCCCCCGCCAGCCGGCCGAGCCGTGGATGTCGGTCGCCGACTTCTTCCACCCGGCCGGCTCCGGCCGGGAGGACTTCGCCGCCTTCCACGTGGTGACCATGGGCCCGGCGGTGTCCGAGGAGGCCGCTAGGCTCTTCGCCGCCGACCGCTACAGCGACTACCTGCACCTGCACGGCCTGGGCGTCGAGATGACCGAGGCACTCGCCGAGCACTGGCACAGGCGCATCCGGGAGGAGTGGGGCTTCGCCGACGAGGACGGCCCTACCCTGGCCGGGCTGTTTCGCCAGCAGTACCGGGGAGGGCGCTACTCGTGGGGCTACCCGGCCTGCCCGGACCTGGAGGACAACGCCAAGTGCGCCGAGCTGGTCGGCGCCGAGCGGATCGGCGTGGAGGTGAGCGAGGAGTCCTCCTGGCAGTTCCACCCCGAGCAGACCACCGCGGCGATCATCTGCCACCACCCGCAGGCCAAGTACTTCGTGGTCCGGCGGGGCTGACCGGCGCCTCGCAGCCGGGGCGGGCAGCCGCCGTCGGCGCACGCCGGCACCCCAGCCGACTGGACTGGCGTCCACGGGTATTGACCCTAGCTTTTCAGCTATATGTGCTGACGTTGATGGCGACCACCGAGAGCCCGCTCATCTCGTTCCTGGAGCGCCCCGGGGGGCGGGTCGCCTACGACGTGGCTGGCCCGGGGCCGCTGGTGGTGCTCGTGCCCGGCATGGGGGACCTGCGCTACCCGCCAAAGCTCTACGCCGGTCGCCGGCCGGCCGACTTCGAGGACTACCGCGCCCGGGTGGTCGCCGGTCTCCGCCGGTCGGGGCACGCCAGGGCGTTCTCGCTCACCAGCCGCACCGGCCACGCCGCCGTCGAGGCGGGCCTGGCCCGGGTGTCCGCGCCGACGCTGCTGGTCATGGGCGAGCGCGACCCGGACTTCGCCGACCCGCGCGCCGAGGCCGGCTGGGTCTCCGCAGCCCTGCGCACCGAGGAGCTGATGGTGCCCGACGCCGGCCACTACCCCCAGTCGCAGCAGCCCGAGGTCACCACCTCCGCCCTGATCGCCTCCGCCGCGCGGGTCTGCGGCGATGGCTAGGGCCGGTCTCACCACCAGCCGCGTCGTGCAGGGAGCCGAGCAGCTCGCCGACGAGGTCGGCCTGGCCGGCCTCACCCTGACCGGCCTGGCCGCCCGGCTCGGGGCGCGCCAACCTTCGCTGTACAGACACATCGCCAACATGGACGCCTTGCAGGCGGAGATCGCCGCGCGCGCCCTGCAGGAACTGGCCGACGTCTGGCGGTGGAGGCCCCGGAGCGCTCCCGGGGCTGGGCCGAGCCACCGTCGGCCGGGCCCGCGTGGAGCCATCGCCGCAATGTGCCACGCCTACCGCCACTGGGCGGCCGCGCACCCCGGCCGCTACGCCGCGACCCAACGCCCCCGGGCGATCGCGCAGCGCCGGCGGCCGACCGGGCGCTCGACGTCGTCACCTCCGTCCTGGCCGGCTACGACCTGGCAGCAGACGACGACGCCGTCGACGCGACCCGCACCCTTCGAGCCGCGCTGCACGGCTTCGTCACCCTCGAGGCAAGCGGCGGCTTCGGCCTGCCCGCCGACGTCGACCACAGCTTCGAGCGCCTCGTTGGCGCACTCCAGGTCGCCCTGGCCCACTGGGGGCAGCCTCCCGGTGGCAACCCTGGCCGACCTGGGCCAGTCTGACGGTGGACCGCGGCTGACAGTTGTCACGGCCGGGTCGTGACGGCACGCACTGTCCGGCGAGGTCCGGGGGCTCGGCGAGGAGCCGGCGACGGTGGTACAGGCCGGCCGGGTGGGCGGGATGCTGCAGACCGGCAGTCTGGTCGAGCACCTGCGGGTCAGGGAGCTGCTCTGCATGGTCGCCTCGCGGTACCCGCATCCCCGGCCGGTCGACGAGGTCCTCGGGCTCACCGGTACGGCCGACCTGGCGGGGCGGGGCACGACCAAGCTGTCGGGCGGCCAGACCCACCGGGTTGCCCTGGTCGGCGATCCCGACCTGCTCGTGCTCGACGAGCCGACCGCGGCGGCAGTCGAGGTCGCCGAGGTGGAAGCCCTCGGCAGGGCGGCGCTCGCCGACGTACGCGCCGCGGTATCCCGCTACCGGGAGCCCACCGTCGCCGGCGAGCTGGCCACCGGCCGGGAGCTGCTGCGCGCCGCGGGGATCGCCGCGGTCCTGCCAGCCTCGGCCGACGGCGTGCCCGC
>JAJZWW010000094.1 GCA_021846485.1 Actinomycetes bacterium | reverse complement strand
TGCGACAGCTACCTGGAGTATTTCGAACCCAAACCCCAGGTGAGAGCTGGTGAAGAAATCCACCAGGCAAGTTCCTTCTTTGTTGCGGGCAGATGGATTGCTCCTCCGGCTGTCGACACCGTGGTCAGAAGGGGGCGGATGGGGTCGGATGGCCTCCTGGCACGAAGTCGAGAGCGACGCCCCCGACTTCACTGTCCGGGTACGGAGCCGCCTCTGGGCGGGGACCAACGAAACCCTCGCGACACTGCGTAGCGGCGGTGCGTTGCGGATGAGTGCTTCCGAACTGGAGCTCGACCACGACGGCGAGATCACCCCCGGGATGATGCCGGGGAGGCGCCGCCACTCTGGGGATGGGCAACAAGCCGGGATGGGCAACAAGCCGGGATGGGCCAGGGGCTGGGCTCCGCCAGACCTTCACCAGAGCTCTCTGGCTGGACGAGCCCTGCAGGAGGAGTCGCGCCTCGTGTGGCCGACGCGCCCACCCTGTACGCATCCGCTCCGTCGTTGCTGACGTCCTTCTCCTTCCGATCAGCAGGCGGTGTCTTGCGGGCTCAGCCGGTCGAGGGGGCGGGCGGGAGCAGGGGCGGCGGGGACTGAGGCGGCCGCCGGTCCCGCCACCAACCCGCGGCGGTGTAGAGCGAGGCCGGTAGGAGGCTGCGAGAGACGACGGTCGCCCCGGCGGCGGCGAGCGATACCGGCACGAGCAGGTCCAACCCGCCGTGGGTGAGCTCGATGACGAGGACGATCGAGGCGATCGGGCTCTGCATGGCACCGGAGAGCAGGGCGGCCGCTCCGATCAGGGCGAAGCCTGCCTCTGGGCCGGCAGGCCACAGCACCCCCCAGGCTTGCCCGGCGAGGGTCCCGGCGAGAGCTCCGACCGCGAGTGTCGGGGTGAACAACCCTCCGACAGCGCCGCTGCGCAGGCATGCGGCGGTGGCGAGCGGCCGGGCGACGACGACGGCGGCGACGAGCGCGATCGTGAGCTTTCCCGACAGAGCGAGCTGGGCCACGTCCTTGCCGTTCCCGAGCACCTCGGGGAGGACCACCGAAACCGCCCCGATGGCGACGAACGCGGCCGTGACCGACCCGACGGTCCTGGTGCCGTGGGTCGCTCGGGCCTTGGCCCAGCCGACCGTGGTGATCAGGCCGGCGCCGATCACGCCGGCGAGGAGGCCGAAGGCCGCTGCCCAGATGGTGAGGGATGCGCTGATCAGGAGTTGGTGGACCTGGTAGGTGGGGCGGTCGGGGAGCAGCAGCCAGGAGACGCCGGTGGCAATGCCGGCAGTCGCCAGGGCGGGGACGACCTGGGGAAGCGCCAAGGTGCCGAGGAGCACCTCGGTGGCGAAGAGGGCCCCGCCGAGTGGCACGTTGTAGACGGCCGCCATGCCCGCCCCGGCTCCGCAGGCCACGAGGACTTGGCGCTGGGTGGGGGTCAGGCCGGCTCGGTCGCACAGCCCGCTCGCCAGGCCGGCGCCGAGCTCCTTGGGGGCGCCTTCCCGCCCGAGGGTCGCACCGGCTCCGACGGCGACGATCTGGAGCACCGCGTTGAGCGCGGTGTCCACCACGGGCAGCTTTCCTCGGCGTTCCCATACTGCCTCGTCGAGGCTCCGGACCGGCCCCCCGATCCGGCGCAGCCCCACCCAGGCCGCCCCGAGCACGAGTCCACCGCCGGCGAGGACCGCGACCCTCCGCCAGCCTGGTGCTCCCCGCACTCCCGATTGGAAGTCTCCGCGCCGGTAGCCGAAGCAGAGGTGCTGGACGGCGTGGAGGATCGCCATGAGCAGGCCAGCGCCGAGCCCCGCGCCGACCCCGACCAGCACGAGGACCAGCCAGAAGCGCCATGAGCGCAGGGCTCGGTCCATCTCGTCATGGTCGAGAGGGAGGTTGGGTTGGTGCGGGTTCCTCCGCTGCGCTGCCACCCGTTCGGCTAACCGGGGAGAAGACGCCGGCTCGGGCGGCGCCGGCGGCGGGTAGCGGTCACGATTGCGGCAGCTCCGAGGACCGGGACCGGGGACCAGGCAGTCCAGCGCCGATCGCGTGGCTCCCGGCTACCCGGGAGAAGCTGTCGCAAAGCCCGCGTGAAGGCAGTGATCGGCCGTCCGCCCCTACATGACGCGCCATGAGTAGGCAGGACGACCTGCTTGCGGACGGCCGGTCACCGCCTCCAGAAGATAGTTTTGCGACAGCTGCTGAGCTTGAGCTGAGAACAGCAGGCGGAGGGCCACGGTCGACAACCCTACGCTCCGGACGGCAGGCCCGATGCGGCGCAGGACGCCAGTGCCGATCAGCCGCTCTGTAGCAGGCCGCAACGCGGGCCGCAGCGCGGGTCGGAACGCGGGCCGCAGCGCGGGTCGGAACGCGGGCCGCAACGCGGGCCGCAGTGCGGGCCGGAAGGGGCGAAGTGGGTGCATTGAGGCGAACTGGGTGCCGTCGACCCCCGTATCGGGCCCTGAACGCACCCAGTTCGGTCCTGTGCACCCAGTTCAGACCGGCTTAACCCTCATTGTGCCCAGAGCGCCACTGAAAGTGGCTGTCTACTCCTCGCCAGCCCGCCCCGCCGGCTACCTCGCCGGTCCCTCGCTCGCGTCCCCCATCACCACGTCCCAGCGGTCCAGGCAGTCGGAGCAGCGGTAGGCGAGCACGTCGCCGGGTACCGGGGGGTCGTCGTCGGGCCAGGTGGTGAGCAGGTGGGCGGTGCCCCCGCAGTCGACGCAGGTGATCGTCTCCTCTGGGGTCACGAGGGGCTCCCCGCTACGGTCGGGAGCATGAGGGTCGTCGCCGGGGTGGCCAGGGGGCGGAGGCTCACGGCTCCTCCGGGGCGGGCTACCCGGCCGACGAGCGACCGGGTGCGGGAGGCGATCTTCTCCATGCTCACCAGCATGGGCGCGCTGGAGGGTGCCGCGGTGGCCGACTTGTTCGCCGGCAGCGGCGCGCTCGGCGTTGAGGCGTTGTCGCGGGGGGCGCAGCGAGCGGTGTTCGTCGACCGCTCGCCGGAGGCGCTGGCGGTGGTGCGCGCCAACCTCGGGGTGCTCGGGGACGCGTCCCGGGGGGCGAAGCTCGTGCGGGCCGACGCCCTCGCCTGGGCGAGGGGCCTGGCTGGCCGGCAACCGGCTGGCCGCCCGCTCCCCGGCTCGCAGGGCGCCACCCATGCCGCCCCGCCGACCACCGCCCCGCCCACCACCGCCCCGCCCACCACCGCCTCACCCACCACCGCCGGCGACGAGCACTTCGACCTGGTGCTCGCCGACCCGCCCTACGCCTGGCGGGATTGGCCCGCCCTGCTCGGGGCGCTGCGAGCGATGGCTGACGTGGTGGTGGCCGAGACCGGTACGCCCTGGGAGCCAGTGGCCGGATGGGAAGCTGTCCGCACCCGAGCCTACGGCACTACCGTGGTCACGATCCTGGAGACGACCGAAGGAGGTGGCGGGTGAGGACCGCATTGTTCCCGGGCACGTTCGACCCGTTCCACAACGGCCACCTGGAGATCGTCGAGACCGCGGCCAAGCTGTTCGACCACCTGGTGGTCGCGCCGATGCGCAACCCCCAGAAGGCCGAGGCTCTGTTCACCCTGGAGGAGCGCAAGGCGATGATCGCCGATACCGTCGCCCACCTCCCCAACGTGACCCTGGCCAGCTTCTCCAGCCTCGTGGTCGACCTCGCCCGGGAGGTCGGGGCCGACGTCATCGTGAAGGGGCTCCGGGTGGTGTCGGACTTCGAGTCGGAGTTGCAGCAGGCCCAGATGAACAAGGCGGTCTCGGGCTACGAGACCCTCTTCGTGCCCTGCTCGGGCGAGGCGACGTTCATCGCCTCGAAGTACGTGCGTGACTTCGCCCACTTCGGCGGGGCCGACCGGATCGGGTCGATGGTGCCCGCGCCGGTGCTGGCCATGCTCAAGGCCAAGTTCCCCTCCGGGACCACGGCGCAGCGGTGAGCACCTTCGATGTCCAGGAGGGGCCGGACTCCGAGGCCCTCATCCGGCGGGTCATCGAGATCATCGAGTCGACTCGCACGCTCCCCCTTTCCTCCTCGGTCAAGCTGGACAACCGCGACGAGGTGCTGGAGATGCTGGAGGAGTCCCTGGCGCGCCTGCCCGAGGACCTGCGCCTGGCCCGCTGGATGCTGAAGGAGCGGGAGGAGTACGTGGGGAAGATGCAGCGGGAGGGGGAGGACATCCTCCAGGCGGCCCGCTTGCGCGCGGAGCAGATGGTGCAGCGCACCGAGATCGTCCGGGAGGCGCACCACACCGCCAGGGACATCGTGGAGAAGGCCCGCGACGAGGCCCGCCGGCTGCGCCTCGAGTCCGAGGACTACGCCGACCAGCGCCTGGCGGCGTTCGAGATCGTGCTGGAGCGCACGCTTCGGACCGTCGCCGCGGGGCGCCAGAAGCTGGCGGCCACCCCGGGGCCGGCGATGTCTGACCACCAGGAGCGTGCGGGAGCGGAGCCGGGGCCGACCGACGAGACCATCGTCGCCACCGACGCCTTCTTCGACCAGGACCGCTTCGAGTGAGCCCTCGTGCGGCCGGGGGGAGGCCAGGGGAAAGAGCGGCCTGATGAGCGCCACTCGTTGGCAGGTGCCGGTGACCGCCCTGCGGCGAGCGGTCGGCGCTCGGCAGCGAGAGGAGCGAACCGGCACCCTCGGGGAGCTGCGGGTGGTCGAGACCCGGGTCCCGGCCGACGCGGTCACCAGCGTCGAGGTGGTGCTGTCGGCGGTCGTCGGCGGGATCGAGGTCGTGGGCACGGTCGGCTCGACGTGGCGCGGGGTGTGCCGGCGCTGCCTGAGGCCGATCGGGGGGAGCATCGTCGCCCCGGTGCGCGAGCTGTACCGTCCCGGTGGCGGCGACGACGACACCTACCCGCTCGGGGGGGACCAGCTCGACTTGGAGCCGCTGGCCCGCGACGCCCTGCTCCTCGGGCTGCCGCTCGCCCCGCTGTGCCGGGAGGACTGCCGGGGACTCTGCCCGCGCTGCGGGGCGGAGCTGGCCGACGGCCCGTGCGCCTGCGGGCCGGAGCCCGCTGACGCGCGCTGGGCGGCCCTCGACGGGCTCCGCTCGGACCCGGGGGCCGGCGGTCTGCCGCCGCCGGTGGGCAACGGCTAGCATCGAGCGTTCCGTGCCGTCCCCCACGGGCCAGCCCTCCCCCTCACGAGAAAGCTCGCGCCGACATGGCCGTCCCCAAGAAGAAGACCTCGAAGGCCAAGACCCGGAGCCGGCGGGCCAGCAACTGGACCCTCGCCGCCCCGGCGCGCAGCGTCTGCCCGCAGTGCCACCAGGTGAAGGTGCCGCACGTGGTGTGCCCGACCTGCGGCTGGTACAAGGGTCGCCAGGCCCTCGACGTCGGCTGAGCCCCGGTTGAGCACCGGGCCCCGCTCCGTGGCCGTCGACGCCATGGGCGGTGACCGTGCCCCCGACGAGATCGTTGCCGGCGCCCGCCGGGCAGCCGAGGAGCTCGGGGTGGACGTGGTCCTCGTCGGCGACCCCGGGCGCATCGGCGACCCGGGCGGCTTGGAGGTGATCTCCTCCGCCAGCGTGATCGAGATGCACGACGACCCGGCGGCCGCGGTGCGCACCAAGAAGGACTCCTCGCTCGTGCGGGCCGCCGAGGCGGTCCGCGACGGCCGGGCGGGGGCGATGGTGAGCGCCGGCAACACCGGCGCGACGATGGCGTCCGCGCTGTTGCGCATGGGCCGCATCAAGGGGGTCGCCCGGCCGGCGATCGCCACCCCGATCCCGGTGCCGGGCCACACCCCGACGATCGTGCTCGACGCCGGGGCGAACGCGGCGTGCAGCCCCGCCTGGCTCGTGCAGTTCGCGCAGATGGGCTCGGCCTACGCCCGGCACCGCTTCTCGATCGCCCGGCCACGCGTCGGGCTGCTGTCGATCGGGGAGGAGCCGAGCAAGGGCACCGCCTTGGTGAAAGAGACCCACGAGCTGCTCGCCGGCGGCGCTGCCGGGCCCGACGTGTCCTTCATCGGCAACGTCGAGGGCCGCGACGTGATGAGCGACGACGTCGACGTGGTGGTCACCGACGGCTTCACCGGCAACGTCGTGCTGAAGACGATCGAGGGGTCGCTGCGCTTCGCGATGAGAGCGGTGCTGACCGCGTTCGACGCCGACGAGGCGGCCAGGGCGGCGGGGGAGGTGCTGCTGCCGGCGCTGCTGCCGCTGGCCGCGGACCTGGACCCCGAGACCTACGGGGGGGCGATGCTGCTCGGGGTCAACGGCGTGTGCATCATCAGCCATGGCTCGTCGTCGGCCCGGGCCATCGTCAACGCGGTCGGCGTCGCCCGCGACGCCCTCGAGGCCGACCTCGTCGGTCGGCTCGTCGCGTCGATCGGCTCGGCGCCGGTAGGGGCGTGACCCGAGGCCCGCGGACCCGGCCCGGTGGGCGGGCCGCCGGCTACCTCCGGTAGAGTTCGGATCGTCCCGAGGAGATTCCTTTGCCCGCAGAAACCCACGTCGAGGGAAGCAAGCCCGACCGTGCCGGCGTCCTCGAGCTGGTCCGTAACGCGCTGGCCGAGATCCTGGAGATCTCCCCGTCGTCGATCGG
Source organism: Actinomycetes bacterium (assembly GCA_021846485.1). Lineage (GTDB taxonomy): Bacteria > Actinomycetota > Acidimicrobiia > Acidimicrobiales > Palsa-688 > JAKAQB01. The sequence goes on along the minus strand of JAJZWW010000094.1, from coordinate 3,142 downwards.
CGAGGGCTCCAGCTTCGACGACCTCGGCGCCGACTCGCTGGCCCTGATAGAGCTGGTGGAGGCCTTGGAGGAGGAGCTCGGGGAGCGCACCGTCGGGTTCCACATCGACGACGAGGACCTGGAGGACCTGAAGACCGTCCGGGACGCGGTCGACTACGTCACGGCGAAGCTCGGGAGCGGCTGACGGCCGGGAGCGGGCGACCCGCACCGCCCATCAGCCAGGCGATGCTCCGCCTGGCGGGACGCCTGGGCTGGGAGGTGTCCGATCCGGGGCTGCTCGCCCAGAGCCTGGCGCATCGCAGCTGGTGCGCCGAGAACCCCGGCTTCGAGAGCAACGAGCGCCTCGAGTTCCTCGGCGACGCGGTCCTCGGACTGGCGGTCACCGACCACCTCTACCGCAGCTACCCGCAGCTGCCCGAGGGCGAGCTGGCCAAGGTCCGGGCTGCGCTGGTCAACTCGGTGGCCCTCGCCGGCCTGGCGAGGGAGCTCGACCTCGGGGAGGCCCTTTTGCTCGGCAAGGGCGAGGACGCCTCCGGGGGCCGCGCCAAGGCCTCGATCCTCGCCGACGCGATGGAGGCGGTGATCGGCGCGCTGTACCTGGACCGCGGTCGGGACCTGGCCGACACCCTGGTGCTCGGGCTGCTGCGGGAGCGCATCGAGGAGGCGGCCGCGGGGCCCGGCGGCGAGGACTACAAGACCCAGCTGCAGGAGCTGTGCACCCGCCGCTTCGACCAGCTGCCCGAGTACCGCGTCTCCGACCGCGGCCCGGACCACGCCAAGGCCTTCGAGGCGGTGGTGTGGGTAGCCGGCCGCCCCTGCGGGCAGGGGAGGGGGCGGAGCAAGAAGCAGGCGGAGCAGGCCGCGGCGCGCCTCGCGTGGGAGGCGCTCAGCGCCGCCCGGACCGGCGGCGAGAGGGAGCGCGAGTCTCCCGCCGCCTGCCATTAGCTTCCGGGCGTGCCCGAGCTGCCCGAGGTCGAGACCGTCCGACGCGACCTCGAGGACGCCCTCGTCGGTCACCGTCTCGGCGAGGTCGAGGTCACCGGGGCGCGCACCGTCCGCCGGCTCGGTGACCCGGGACCCCTGGTGGAGCGCAGTCGGGGTCGGCTGGTGGAGGGGGTCGGCCGTCGGGGCAAGTACCTCCTCGTCCGGCTGGACGGCCCGGACGTGGTAGTGGTCCACCTCGGCATGAGCGGTCAGCTGCGCCTCGTGGCGGAGGGCACCCCGGCGCTCCCCCACACCCACGTCCGCTGGCTCCTGGAGGGGGGTGGCGAGCTGCGCTTCGTCGACCCGAGGACCTTCGGGGAGGTGTGGGTGGCTCGCCCGGCCACTCCGGGGGGGCTCCCCACGGAGCTCGCCCACCTCGGACCCGACGCCTTGGAGGACCTCGGCGACCACCGGGCCCTGGGGCGGATCCTCGCCGCCCGGCGCCGGCGGATCAAGCCCACCCTGCTCGACCAGCGGGTGATCGCCGGGATCGGCAACATCTATGCCGACGAGATCCTCTGGACGGCGAGGATCGCCCCCCACCGGGCCGCCGGAGCGCTGAGCGCCGCCGAGCTACGTCGGCTGCAGGCCGCGGTGCGCGACACGCTCCTGGAGGCGATCGCCCACCGGGGGTCGTCGATCGCCGACGAGCAGTACCGGGACCTCGCCGGCGCGGTCGGCACCTACCAGCTCCGGCACCGGGTCTACGGCCGGGAGAGCCAGCCCTGTGCCCGCTGCGGCCGGCCGGTCCGGCGGACCGCCGAGGCGGGGCGCAGCACCTTCAGCTGCCCACGCTGCCAGCGCTGAGCGCGCCGCCGGGGATCACCCGGAGGTGGCGGTGCCGGGCACTAGGTTGGGAGCCCAGTGTTCCTGAAGTCGCTGACCCTGAAGGGCTTCAAGTCCTTCGCCGACACGACCACCCTCGAGTTCGAGCCCGGCGTGACCGTGGTCGTCGGGCCGAACGGCAGCGGCAAGTCCAACGTCGTCGACGCCGTCGCCTGGGTCCTCGGCGCGCAGGGGCCGCGCACCGTCCGCTCGGCGAAGATGGAGGACGTCATCTTTGCCGGCACCCCCAAGCGGGCGGCCCTCGGCCGGGCGGAGGTCTCTCTCACGATCGACAACAGCTCCGGGCTGCTGCCGATCGAGTTCTCCGAGGTGACCATCACCCGGACTCTGTTCCGCACCGGGGAGTCGGAGTACGCGATCAACCGCGTCCCCTGCCGGCTCCTCGACGTCCAGGAGTTGCTCTCCGACACCGGCGTCGGCCGCCAGCAGCACGTCATCGTCTCCCAGGGCAACCTCGACGCGATCCTCACCTCCCGCCCTGAGGATCGCCGTTCGGTGATCGAGGAGGCGGCCGGGGTCCTCAAGTACCGGCGGCGCAAGGAGCGCTCCGAGCGGCGCCTCGAGGCGACCGAGGGCAGCCTGGTGCGCCTCCAGGACCTGTTCCGGGAGGTGCGCCGGCAGCTGCGCCCGCTGGAGAAGCAGGCCGACGCCGCCCGCCGCCACGACGACCTCGTCGCCGAGCTCAGCGCCCTCCGCCGCTTCCTCGCCGGCCGGGACCTGGCGGCGGTCGAGGCCCGCATGTCGGGCGCGGCGGAGCGCAAGCGGGAGCTGGCCGACGCCGAGCACCAGGTGCGCGCCGCGCTCGCCTCCCTGGACGCCGAGGTGCTCGCCGGGGAGGCGGAGCTGAGCGTCGACCGGGAGCACGCCGACGCCGTCGACCTCGCCGAGGCGGTCTCCCGGGCGGAGCGGCTGCGGGCCCGGGCGGCGGGGGCCGTAGCGGTGCTCGACCAGCGCCGGCGCAACCTGTCCCGGGAGCTGGCGGTCGCGGTCGACGCCGGGGTGGTCGCTAGCCTGGAGGCGGAGGCCGCCACCCTCGCCGAGGCGCTGCGGGAGGTGGACACCGTCGCGGCCGCGCTCGTTCCCGAGGAGGCCGAGCTGGCCGCCGCGGAGGAGGCCCTCGCCGCGGAGCGCGAGCGGGTCGAGGACGATTGGGGACGCGACGCCGCCCGGACCGGCGACCCCGCGGCCGAGGTGCGGGGCGAGCTCAGCGCCCGCCGGGCCGCCGCCGACCGGGCCCGGGCGGAGCGCAACCGCCTGGAGGGCCGGGTGGCCGACGCCGCCCGCCGGGTGGACCGCCTCCAGGCCGAGGCCA
>JAJZWW010000093.1 GCA_021846485.1 Actinomycetes bacterium | reverse complement strand
TCCGTTTCGTGCTCGGATGGGTCTTCACCCCGAGCCTGCCTCACGGCAGGGGTCGGAGCGGGGGACCGCCACCCAAATTCCACGGAGCCCGGGACAACCTCCTTCTCCATGAGCAAACCAGCAAACCACCAGGTCACAGGTCGTGAAAGGACTTGAAGAAGTCCAGCGGGCGAGTTTCTCCTTGGTGTGGAGTGTTGTCAGGGGAGCACCCCGTCCTGCCCGGGTTGGCCGACGGCCCGGCGCCCGCGGGCGTAGGGCGGGCGACGCCGTAGGCTTGCGGGTCCCCGCCCGGGTGCAGGGGAAAGAGCGGGACGAGCGCTGCGAGAGGCAGGTGGTGCCGGTGACCCTGATGCCGCTGTCCGATGCGGTGTTCTTGGTGCCGGAGCGCCGGGAGCAGCCGATGCACGTGGGATCGCTGCAGGTCTACGAGCTGCCTGCGGGCGCCGGCGCAGACTGGGTGGCGGCACTGCACGCCCGCTGGCTCACCTCGACCGAGGTGCGGCCGCTGCTGCGACGCCGTCCTGCCCGGTCCCTGCGCACCCTGGGCTCGTGGAGCTGGGTGCTCGACGACGACGTCGACCTCGACCACCACGTTCGACTGTCCGCACTGCCCCGCCAGGGCCGGGTGCGCGAGCTGCTGGCGCTGGTGTCGCGACTGCACGGCACGCCGATCGACCGCCGGCGCCCCCTGTGGGAGCTGCACCTCGTGGAGGGCCTGGATGGGGGTCGCTTCGCGGTCTACACCAAGATCCACCACGCCCTGCTCGACGGGGTCGCCGGTATGCGACTACTCGGCGAGGCCCTCGCGGCGAGCCCCGACGAGACGGTGCCTCCGATGTGGGCGCCGCGCCCGGCCCCCCCGCTGGCGGGGGGCGGTGGGACCGCCGACATCCCGGGGAGGGTGCTGCGGATCGCAGCCGACCTGGCCGGGATCGGCCCGGCGGTTGGTCGCCTCGCAGCGCGACGGGCTCTCGACCCGCTCTGCCCCGAGCCGGTCGCCCCGCGCACGGTGCTCAACGTCCCGATCACCGGGTCTCGCCGCTTCGCCGCGCAGGACTGGGCGCTCCAGCGGGTCCGCCGGGTCGCCGAGGCCTCGGGCGGCACGGTCAACGACGTGGTCCTCGCGATGAGTGGCGCTGCTCTGCGAACCTACCTCCTCGAGCTGGGGGCGCTCCCCGACGACCCGCTCGTCGCGTTGACGCCGGTCTCGCTCGGCGACCGCCAAGCGGCCGGCGACGGGGGCAACTCCGTCGGGGCGATCCTGTGCTCCCTCGCCACCGACGTGGCGGATCCGGGGCTCCGCCTCGCCAGGATCCACGAGTCGATGAGCCTGGCCAAGGAGGCGATGGCCGGTCTCAGCCCACTGCAGGCGATCGCGGTGAGCGCTCTGCAGGTGGCGCCCCTCGCGGCGAGCGCCCTGTGGTCGCTCGCCGGGGTGCTGCCCCAGGCGTTCAACGTGATCGTCTCCAACGTCCCCGGCCCCCGGGAGGCGTTGTACCTGGACGGCGCCCGCCTGGTCGGGCTGTACCCCCTGTCCGTGCCGCTCCACGGCCAGGCGCTGAACGTGACCTGCACCAGCTACGACGGACGCCTCGGCTTCGGACTGACCGGCGACCGCCGGGCGCTGCCGCACCTCCAGCGGCTCCTCGGGCACCTGCAGTCGGGCCTGGAGGACCTGGAGGTCGCGGTGGGCGCCTGAGCCCACCCGCCGGCGGCCCGCCCGCTCCCGGTACCGGTGCTCAGGGCCCGCTCGGCCCGGGCGCCAGGGCGGCCCGAGCGTCGCGCAGCTGATCACAGAGCCCGGCAGTCGCGCCGGCGACGACCGTCCGGCGGGCTCCCGCGGCGGTGGTGACCAAGTCCCGCCCGAAGGCCTCCGCGACGGTCGCGCCCGCCTCGGTGCACACGAGCAGGCCACCGAGGTAGTCCCAGGGGGCCAGCGAGCGGCCGCCGAAGTCGACGAAGCCGTCCAAGGATCCCGCCGCCACGGTGCACAGGTCCAAGGCGGCAGCCCCGAGGCAGCGCAGCTGTGCCCACCCGGGGAGCTGCGGGGGCCAGCCGGAGGTGGCGACGACGGCCTCGCCGGCTTCGGTGATCGTCGTGGGGCCGATCGGGCGGCCGTCACGGCGCGAGCCGCCGCCGCGGGTTGCCTCGTAGCGGCTGCCGCTCGCCTGGTTGGCGACTACTGCGGCCAGCGGGCCTGCCGAGTCGAGAGCGCACAAGCTCGTCGCGTACCAGGGGAGCCCCCGGGAGGCGTTGGTCGAGCCGTCGACGGGGTCGACGACCACCAGCACGTCCCGGTCCGGGTCGTGCAGCCCGGACTCCTCGGAGAACACGCCGAAGCCCGCCGCGGACAGGACCTCCAGCGCGGCCGCGTCGGCCACCAGGTCGTGGCGGTACTGGCCGTCGACCGTCCCTGCGAGGCCCCAGTCGTCGAGGCCGTCGAGCTCCCGGCGGACGGCGGTCACGACCTCGTGGAGCACGGCGAGCACCGCTGCGGCGTCGGTGGGGCACACGACCGATCAGGCTACCCGGGCGGTATGGTTGGTCCGATGGCTGTCATCGATGTCGCCGGGTACGTGGCCGAGCTCAAGGACCACGCCATCGACCACGGCTTCCACGTCCACGACGAGCGCCACTTCGTCGAGACCTACTCCCTGCGCCAGTCCTGGGAGGTGGAGCTGCACCCCGAGGAGGGTTGCAACGGCCCGCTCGACCTCCACCTCGCCCTGGAGGTGGACCCCCGGGTGCTCTTGGAGTTCGAGGACAAGGTCATGGAGCTGCCCGAGGACGCGGAGCCCCCCGACGAGCACAGCTTCCCACTCACCTTCAGCTGGGCTCTCCCACCCCTGGCCCACAGCCCCGACCTGCTCCCCCTGGCACTCGACCTCGCGGGCATCGGCGGCGTCGACCTCCCGCTCGAGTCGTCGGCCATCGACAGCTACCCGTCGGCCACCGACGCATCCGAGCGCCGGCTCACCGTCGTGGCCCATCGTGAGGTGTCCCTCGCCCGGATCCTCTCCGGCGAGGAGTTGCTCTGCGACGCATTCGACCGGGCCCTGGCGGTGAGCGAGTACCTGCTCGCCCAGGCACCGGTCTGGCTCGGGCAGGACTGACCCGGCGGAAGAAAAATCGGTTGACCCGGCCGCCCCGGCGTGCTGGGATCTGGGCTCGTTGTCGCGTCCCGGCTGCAGTCGGTGCACGCCCACTGACGAGAGGAGTTGATCCGGTGCCGAGCATCACCCCCGTGCCTTTCCACGCCGCGCCGGAGATCGACTCCCCGCGGTGCACGGCTGCCTGGACGTACCTCGACGGGTGCACCCGGATGGCCGGGCAAGGCTCGACCGTGGGGCGTCCCGGCACGTGCGTGGCCAGGACCGTGGGCATCAGTGGTGGGCGGCCGACGAGCTCCCCGGACCGGTGGACCGGATAGGTCCCACCCCGTCCGTGAGAGGGCTCAGAGGCCGCCGGGATCTCCCGGCGGCCTCTTTTCGTTCTCGCAGTCGCAGGTGGCAAGAAAGGGGAGGGCGACATGTTCGCCTCCGAGGAGATCGACGAGCTCGGGCAACAGGCGGCCGGCTGGGACCAGGCAGCGTGCCGGGACGACTCGGGCGGCATGACCAGACTGTTCTTCTCCGACGAGATCCCCGACATCCGCCGGGCGAAGACGATCTGCCTGGGATGCCGCCTCACCCGGCCCTGCCTGGAAGCAGCGGTGGCGCGGAGGGAGCCGGCCGGCGTGTGGGGCGGGGAGCTCTTCGCCGACGGCCGGATCCTCGCCCAGAAGCGCAGGCGCGGGCGCCCGCCCAAGAACCGCCCGGCGGAGGGCATCCAGCTGATGGCCTGAGCCGGTCGGCCGCCGGTGCACCGCTACCGAGGAGGGACTTCTCTGTACCGTGGTCGGCGTGCGGGCCCTGGTGCAGCGGGTGAGCTCGGCCCGGGTGGACGTCGGGGACGAGACCGTCGGGCGGATCGGGGCCGGCCTGTGCGTGCTGATCGGGGTCACCCACACCGACGACGCTGTCCTCGCCGGCCGCCTGGCCGAACGCATCTGGCACCTGAGGGTCTTCGAGGACCGGGCAGGGTTGGCCAACCGCTCGGTCGAGGAGGTCGGCGGCGCGGTGCTCGTCGTCAGCCAATTCACCCTCTACGCCGATACCCGCAGGGGTCGCCGGCCGAGCTTCGTCGACGCCGCCCGGCCCGAGGTGGCCGAGCCGCTGGTGGTCGCCCTCGCAGACCGGCTGCGGGACCTCGGGGCACAGGTCGCCACGGGGAGGTTCCGAGCGGAGATGCGAGTCGAGCTGGTCAACGACGGGCCATTCACCCTGATGCTCGACGTGTGAAGCCATGCCGATCGGGATTAGGCTTCTCACTGTGTCGGACGCGCCACAGGGCAGGGACATCCTGGTCACGACCATGAACGACGTGCCCGGGTACCGGGTGGTGGCGGTGCTCGGGGAGGTGATGGGCCTCACCGTGCGCAGCCGCAACATCGGCTCCCAGCTCGGTGCGGGGCTCAAGGCCCTCGCCGGCGGTGAGCTCAAGGGCATGACCCGCAACCTGTACACCAGCCGGAGAGAGGTGGTGGACCGCATGCTGGACGAGGCCCGGGCGCTCGGGGCAAACGCAGTGGTCGCCATGCGCTTCGACACCTCCGAGCTGGGACAGACCTGGACCGAGATCTGCGCCTACGGGACCGCCGCGAGGATCGAGCCGGTCTGAGGACCCTTCCGGCAAAGGAGACGGGCGCCGCCCGCCACCAACTTCGGCGGTGTCCCCGGCGGCGCTCAGCCGCCGGAAGCGAACGCGTCGGCTCCCGCCGGCGGCCAGGGGTCCTCGGCGTGCTCCAGCCAGCGCTCGGGCAGGTCGACCGGCCGGGGGCCAGAGGAGTGCCCCCGGGGCAGCGCCTCCGAGCCGGCCGGCAGGACCAGTGCGGGGTCGAGCGCCTCCAGGCGCCGGTCGAGCTCCTCGGGGGTCTCGACCAGCGCCAGCTTCCGGCGGGCAGAGGGGCCGACCGGGTAGCCGGTGAGGTACCAGCCGACGTGGCGGCGGATGTCGCGCGCGGCGGTCAGCGGGCCGAGCGTCTCGGCGAGGAGCGCGGCGTGGCGGCGGATGGTGCCGGCGACCGCGCCGAGCGTTGGCGGAGACGGCAGGGGGCGGCCCGCGTAGGAGGCGGCCAGTTCGGCGAACAGCCACGGCCGGCCGAGCGCTCCACGGCCCACGACGACGCCGTCGCAGCCGGTGGCGGCCTGCATCGCCCGGGCGTCGGCCGCCGACCAGACGTCGCCGTTGCCGAGCACCGGGACGTGCCGCAGCGCGCGCTTCAGCTCGGCGATGGCCTCCCAGCGGGCCCGGCCGGAGTAGAGCTGCTCGGCGGTGCGGGCATGGAGGGTCACCGCCGCGACCCCCTCTTCTTCTGCGGTCAGTCCCGCCGTCAGGTCGGTGCGGAGGCCGTCGTGGACCCCCATGCGCAGCTTGACCGTGACCGGCACCGGCCCGGCGGCCCCGACCGCGGCCCGCACGATCCGACCGAACAGCACCCGATGGACCGGCAGGGCCGCCCCACCGCCCTTGCGGGTCACCTTCGGGGCGGGGCAGCCGAAGTTGAGGTCGACGTGGTCCACTCCCCAGTCCTCGACGAGGACCCGCACCGCGCGGGCGACCACGCTCGGGTCGACGCCGTAGAGCTGCACGCTGCGGACCGGCTCGCCGGGAGCCGGGGCGAGCATCCTCCGGGTGCGGACGTTGTCCTCGACCAGGGCCCGAGCAGTGACCATCTCGCTCACGTACAGCCCGGCTCCCTGCTCGCGGCACAGCGTCCGGAAGGCCGGGGTGGTGACCCCGGCCATCGGGGCGAGGACCACCGGCGGCTCGACCCGCAGCGGCCCGATAGCCAGGGTCGGCGGACCTAGGAGGGTGACCACAGGTCCACGATCCGGTGTCCGAGCTCGGCCAACAGGGCGCGCAGAGTGGGCAGCGACAAGCCGATCACGTTACCGGGATCGCCGTCCACGCCTTGCACGAAGGCGGCTCCCCGGCCCTCCAGGGTGAACCCGCCGGCGACGCCGAGCGGCTCCCCGGTGGCCACGTACGCGGAGATCTCCTCGTCGCTCGGACGACCGAAGCGCACCAACGTCGAGGTCACCGCCTCGGCGCGCCACCCCGAAGCGGTGTCGACCAGGTGGTGGCCGGTGAGCAGCACCGCCTCGGCGCCGCGCAGCTCCGACCACCAGGAGACGGCCTCGGCCGCGTCGGCCGGCTTTCCCCTGGCCTCCCCCCCGACGTCGAGCAGCGAGTCGCACCCGAGCACCAGCCGCCCGGCGAAGCGAGGCTCGGCGGCCACTCCCTCGGCCTTCAGCCGGGCCAGCCGGGCCACCAGCTCGGCAGTGCCCGGGGCGCCCACCGTCGCCTCGTCCACCCCGCTCACCCCCACCTCCGGCTCGATGCCGGCGGCCTGCAGCAAACGCAAGCGGGCGGGGGAGGCCGAGGCGAGCACCAGGCGGGGTGGGGTGCTCACTCCTTCTGGGCGACGGCGTTGGGCGTGACGTGCATCCGCGGCTCGAAGCGCTCCGCCTCCCGCTCGCCACCCTCTCCTCCGAGGGTGGCGGCGAGCTCGACCCGGCAGGCGCTGCACGGCCCGTAGAAGCGCTCCTGCACCCCCTGGCGGCCGCAGCGGGGGCAGTCGAAGGGGGATTGCTCGCCGTCGGCGGCGCTCAGGTGAGCCCCAGTGCGGCGGCGCACGCCGGCCACTGTCCCCAGCCGGCCTCGGCCTGGAGCTTCTGGGCGGCGGCGTCCTGCATGGCCGGCGGCTCGAGGTCCGGTCGGCCGGGGTAACCGAGGCTTGTCCAGGTCTGTTGGCTGAACTGGTAGGCGCCGTAGAAGCCGTTGCCGGTGTCGGCCCGGTAGTTGTCCCCCGACTCGCACATCCGCAGCTCGTACCAGACCCCGCCGGCGCCGCCCCCCCCGCCAGAGGCGACCGGAGGCGCGGTGGTGGGCGGTGACGTGCTCGGCGGTGACGTGCTCGGCGGTGACGTGCTCGGCGGTGACGTGGTGGGCGGCGACGTGGTGGGCGGGTGCCTCGAGTCGTGGGACCGGGTGGTCGTGGTGGTCGTGGTCGGGCGGTCGGTGGTCGTCGAAGCCGGCGCGGAGGTGGTCGGGGAGCCCGAGGTCTGGGAGGTGACCACCGCGACCAGGCCGCCGTCGACGGGCCCTCCCTGGGTCGCCGGGGCCTTCCGGGAGCGGGCCGCCTCGACCGCCAGACGGGTCTCGAGCACGTAGAGGCTGGCCTGCTCGCGCCTGGCGGTGTCGAGCGCCCGGGAGCGGGCCGCGGACGCGGCGGCGGCAGCAGCAGCGGCGGCGGCCCGCTCCCTGCGGATGTCCCGGACGGCGGTGGCGACCTCCCGCTCCTTCAGGCGGTACGCCCCGAGGTCGTCCCCGACGGCGTCGGAGGCCAAGGTCAGGTACTCGGCCCCGACCACGACCGCGACGCCGGTGTCGGGCAGGGTCGCGCCCGCTCCGGGGGCGTCCCCGGTGTAGCTGTCCACGGCCGCGGCGAGGAGGGTCGAGCGGCTGCGGGCGGCAGCCGACTCCAGGTGGCCGAGGGAAGCGGTCTGGGCGGTGAGCTGCTGGCCGAGGGACGCCGCCTCGGCCGAGGCGGCCGAGAAGCGGCTGCTCCAGAGGTGGATCCGCAGCGAGCTCGCCCGGATGCTCGCCTCCAGCCGGGCGACCGAGGGGGTCGCAGCCCCGGGCGCGCCGGTGGCGGACGCCGAGGGAAGGACGAGCAGCACGCCGCAGAGGAGTGCTGCGACCGCCGACTGCGCCATCCTGCGGCCCCTGCCGGGGCGGCGCCAGAGGACACGTCCGTGGAAGGCCAAGACCCGAGGGACGCTACCGGAGGCCGCGGCGGGCGGCAAGGGGCCGGCGGACAGGGAGCCGCGCGCCGGCCGAGCAGGGAGCCACGCGGGCGGGCAGTTGCCTCCCGGTGCCCGGCGGGCACAAGCTGGGGCGATGAGCTCGGCCGCGTCGGGGGAGGAGAGGGGCGAGGCAGCGGGAAAGGCCGGCAGCCCGGTCGACTGGGGTAGGCCGCTGCACCACACCCCGGCCGGCTCGCTGTCGGGCGACACCGCCCAGACCGGCGGCATGCAGCGGCGGGAGGCGATCTCCGCCAAGGCCTGCGGCTCGCAGCGGCTGTGGATGGGCGAGACGGTCGTCGCCGCCGGGGCCCGCTCGGCGGACCACCACCACGGGGCCTCCGAGACGGCGATCTACGTGGTGAGCGGCTCGCCGGTGTTCGTCTTCGCCTTCGCCGACGGTGGGGCCGAGAGGCGGGTCGAGGCCGGGCCGGGGGACTACGTGTACGTACCCCCGTGGGTGCTGCACCGAGAGGAGAACCCGGGTGAGGTGCCGGCCGTGGTGGTGATCGCCCGCAGCACCGATGAGGCCGTCGCCGTCGAGCTGCCCGGCCTGGTGCCCCCCGGGTGAGCGACCGGCCGGACCCCGGCTCCCGCCGGTCGCCCCACCTGGCCTCCCGGCTCCAGGGTCTCGGGACGACGATCTTCGCGGAGATGTCCGCCCTTGCCGAGGCGACCGGCTCGGTCAACCTAGGGCAGGGGTTCCCCGACACCGACGGCCCCCCGGAGGTGGCCGAGGCCGCCGTCCTCGCCATCCGCTCCGGTCGCAACCAGTACCCGCCGGGGGCGGGCATCCCCGAGCTGCGCCTGGCGGTCGCCGAGCACCGGCTGCGCTTCTACGGCCAAGCGCTCGACTCCGACACCGAGGTGCTGGTCACCGCCGGCGCCACCGAGGCGCTCACCGCTGCGCTGCTCGCCTTGTGCGAGACCGGTGACGAGGTGATCGTCGCCGAGCCGTACTACGACAGCTACCCGGCGGCGGCGGCCCGCGCCGGCGCCCGACTGCGGGCGGTGCCCCTGAGACCGCCTTCGTGGGACCTGGACCTCGACGCTCTCGCCGACGCGGTCACCCCCCGAACCCGCCTGGTGCTCGTCAACTCGCCCCACAACCCGACGGGCCGGGTGCTCCGGGACCGCGAGCTGGCAGCGATCGCCGAGATCTGCGTGCGTCACGACCTCCTCGCGGTCACCGACGAGGTCTACGAGCACCTCGTCTACGACGGCCGCCACCGCCCGCTGGCGCTCTACCCGGGCATGGCCGAGCGCACCCTCAGCGTCTCGAGCGCCGGCAAGACCTTCTCGTTCACCGGGTGGAAGGTCGGGTGGGCCTGCGGCCCCGCGCCGCTAGTGGCCGCGGTGCGCACCGTCAAGCAGTTCCTCACCTACGTCAACGGGGCGCCGTTCCAGCCCGCGGTGGCGGTCGCCCTCGGGATGCCCGACGGTTACTTCGCAGCCGCAGCCGCAGCGCTGCGCCAGCAGCGGGACCGCCTCTGCACCGGCTTGGAGGGGCTCGGCTTCGGGGTCTGCCTGCCCGAAGCCGGCTACTTCGCGCTCGGCGACGCCGCCCCGCTCGGGGTGGGTGACGCGGCGCGCTTCTGCCGGGAGCTGCCCGGGCGGGTCGGGGTGGTCGCCATCCCGGTGTCGGCGTTCAGCGAGCAGCGGCCCGACGTCGCCTCGTTCGTACGCTTCGCCTTCTGCAAGCGGCTCGAGGTCCTGGACGAGGCACTCGGGCGTCTCGCCGGGCTGCAGGGACCGCCGGCGGGCTCGCCGGGGATGACGGCAGCCCCCACGGGGCCGGTGGAGCGGTAGTCGTCGGCGCGGGCACGCCGGCGGGCGGCAGCGATCGCCAC
>JAJZWW010000092.1 GCA_021846485.1 Actinomycetes bacterium | reverse complement strand
CAGCGGCGAAGTGGGTGCGTTCGGCCCCCGGATAGGACATCGAATGCACCCAGTTCGGTCCTGTGCACCCAGTTCCGGCACAGTTCTCCCGTTTTTCCGAAGCTGTGCGGCCAGCGAGGGCGTCCCTCCGCTCGTCGCACTCCAGCCGCTACCGACCGGTGGTCTGTCAATGGCCATGGACCGGGGCTCACCCGGGCTCACCTGACCGGGTCGGCCTTGATCTCGGCCAGCACATTGCCCCCGTCCCCGGCTGCCAGCTGGTCGAGCCGACCGGCGGCCTCGGCACCGAGCCGGGCCAGGGTGCCGCAGAGCTCCCGCCGGCCGCCGCTCGGGCAGCGCCGACGATCCGACCGATGTGGACGGGGCTCTAGAGGGGGGCGCGGACCAGGCGGGCCCGGGTCAGGCGGGGAGGACGAGCGCCCGGCGGGCCCGGTCCAGGAGCCACGCGGTGGCCACGCCGGAGGGCATCGGCCGGGACAGGTAGTAGCCCTGCACGCAGTCGCAGCCGAGCTCCCGGAGGCGGTCCCAGGTCGCCCGGTCCTCGACCCCCTCGGCGGTCACCACCTGCTCCAGGCGGCGGCCGAGCTCGATGGTGGCCACGACGATGGCCTCCGTCTTGGACGCCAGCATGTTGGTCACGAAGGACTTGTCGATCTTGATCTCCGAGACCGCCAGCCGGTCGAGGCGGGAGAGCGACGAGTAGCCGGTCCCGAAGTCGTCGATCGCCAGGCGGATCCCGAGCCTGCCGACCCGGGCGAGCACCTCCTCGGAGCGCTCCACGTCGAGCATCACCGAGGACTCGGTCAGCTCCAGGACGACGCCGGAGGGGTGCACCCGGTGGCGGGCGAGCATGTCGGTGAGGCGGGTCAACAGGTCGGCGTCGAGGAGGCTGCGGGCCGAGACGTTGACCGACAGGTCGAAGCGGAGGCCCTGGTCCTCCCATTGCCGCTTCTGGGCGAGGGCCCTGTCGAGGACGACCCAGGTGAGGGCGCTGATGCTGCCGCTCTGCTCGGCGAGGGGGACGAACTCGTCGGGGGGCACCTGGCCGTAGCGGGGGTGGCGCCAGCGGGCCAGGGCCTCGACGCCGGTGACCACGCCGGTGGCGAGCTCGGCCTTCGGCTGGTACCACAGGTCGATGGCCCGGGCGGAGATCGCCCGGCGCAGGTCGCTGCTCAGGCGCAGCCGGCGGGTGGTGTTGGGGTCCCGGGAGGGGTTGTAGCGCTCGATGCCGGACTTGGCCTCCTTGGCGGCGTACAGGGCGACGTCGGCGCGCCGTAGGAGGCTGTTGCCGTCGGCGCCGTCCTCGGGGGCGACGGCGAAGCCGACGGTCGTCTGCAGCTCGAAGTTCATGCTCTCGGCGAGCAGCGGCTGGGAGACCGCCTCCCGGATGGAGACGGCCACCTCGAGGGCGACCTCCGGGCTGACCGGCCCGTCGAGCACCACGGAGAACTCGTCGCCGCCGATCCGGCAGGCGATGCCCGCGCTGACGATCGTGTCGCTGATGCGCTCCGCCGCGGTGCGCAGCACGTCGTCGCCGGTGTGGTGCCCGAGGGTGTCGTTGATCTCCTTGAAGTTGTCGATGTCGATCATGAGGATGGCCATCGACCGGCCGCTCGAGTCGTCGAGGGCCACGTCGAGGCGCTGGCGGAAGAGGGTCCGGTTGCCGAGCCCGGTGAGGGCGTCGTGGAGGGCGTCGTAGCTGCGGGCGGCGACCTCCTCGCGGAGGCGGTCGAGCAGGTTGCTGCCGCGCAGGGCGACGCTGCTGTGGGAGGCGAAGGTCTCGAGCAGGCGCTGGTCCGAGCTGCGGAAGCCGTTGCCGATCCCGAGCTTGCCGCCGGCGGTCATCACCCCCTCCAGGCCGTCGCTGCCCCGCAGCGGCGCGACCACCGCGTCCTTCCACCCCCGCAGATCGAGCGCCCGCTGCAGGCCGGCGGAGGCGCGGTCCTGGGTGACGAGCGACCCGCCCTCCACCCCCCGCAGGCCGAGGCGCTCCAGGGCGTCGGGCGCGACGGCGGTGCTCACCAGCGCGCCGCTCGGGTGCAGCGACAGGCGGACGTGGCCGGCGCCCTCGGCGACGAGCAGCTCGGCGGCCTGGCAGGCGAGCATCTCGCGCACCCCCTCCAGGGTGGCGGTCACCACCTCGGTCGCCTCGGTCGCCCCGGCGAGGGAGTGGGCGAAGGTGTAGAGCAGCTCCAGGTTGGAGAACTTGACCTCGAGGTCCTCCTGGCGGCGGAGGAGGAGCATCGCGCCGACCACCAGGACCACCGGCAGCAGGCCCCCCCAGGGGCTCACCCGCATGGTCGAGACGGTGACCACCGCGAAGGCCGCGTTGACCGGCACCACCAGCCCGAGGTTGCGGGTCCCCACCGCTACCCGCCGGGCCTGGCGGGCCCCTCCCCGCAGCAAGACGAGCAGCGAGACCGCGAGGTGGGTGACCCCGTCGAGGGAGACGCAGGCGGCGAGCACCGCGGCCCACAGGCGCAGCCCCCCGGGCGCGCCGGGGGGCTCGACGGCCCGGAAGGCGAGCTCGGCGACCCCGACGGCGAAGGCCAGGTCGAGGCCGTTGAACGCCGCCTTCAGCAGGGTCTCGGGCCGGCCGGCCTCGGCCCGGTGGGCGACCAGGAACGGGACGAAGGAGACCGCCGCGGCGACCAGCACGACCCACGGGCGGTCGAAGGCCACCCCCACCGCCAGGACCACGGTGTCGACCCCGAGGCGCAGGGTGTCGCCCCGGACCCGGAAGGGGACGTCGAGCAGGTAGGCGGCGGCGGTGAGGGCGATAAGCAGCGGCCAGGGCACCAAGTCGGCCCGGGGGGCGGGGCCGGCGGCGGCGAGCACCGCCCACCACGCCCCGGCGGCCGCCAGGGCGGCCACCGCGACAGCCGCCCCGATTGTCCGGCGGGACCTCGCCCGGCCGGCCCGGCTGGCTGCGGCTGTGGCGTCGGCCACCGGCTCCGTCCCTTCCTGGTCGCGCTCGACAGGGGCTCTATCGGCAGGGCGGCCCGCCGGCTTGAGCCCGCCCTACCGATCCGGGCCGGGGCCCACCGGCCGGCCGCCTCCCGCCGGGCGGGGCGCCACCGCCCATGCCTTTCGCCGATCGGCCTTGACTTCGCCATCTGCGGCTGAGAAACTGGAAGAGCACGCCGGACGACGAAAGGACGGAAACATGGGTCGTACGACTAGGTTCGAGTAAGCACCGCACCGTCGTCCGGGGTCCCGCGCTAGCGTCCGGGGCCGCCGGTCGGTGGAGCGGGGGAGCAGCCTGTGGAAGTGGTCGAGACCAGGGGGCGCCAGCCCCACGGCGGGGACCACTACCCGGGTGACCGCCCCCAGCGTGGTGAGCACCGCCGGGCCCTCCGGGCCCCGGCCAGATATCTGGTAGCGGCGACGGCCGGCTCGTCCCTCGGGGACGGGCTGGCCCTGGTCGCGTTCCCGCTCCTCGCGCTGCGCTACACCCACGACCCGGTGCTGGTCGCCGGGGTGGCGGTCGCCGACACCCTCCCCGCCCTCTTCCTCGGGCTGCCCTGCGGGGTGCTCGTCGACCGCTGGCCCCGCCGGGCGATGGCGGTGGGAGCCGAGTGGGCCCGTCTGGTCGTGCTCGCCGGCTTCGTCGCGCTGATCGCCCTCGGCCTGGACCGTCTCTGGTCGCTGTATGTGGCCGTGCTGGCGATCGCCGCCTTCGAGCAGGTCTACAAGGCGGCCGCCTTCGCCGGCCTCCCGAGCATCGTCCCCCCCCGCCAGCTCGGGCGGGCCAACAGCCGGCTGTGGGTCGTCGACACCGCCGGGGAGCAGTTCCTCGGACAGGGCCTCGGGGGCCTGGCGCTCGGCGCCGGCCGGGCGCTGCCCTTCGCCGCCGACGCCCTCTCCTTCGGGGCCTCGGCGATCCTCGTCGGCCGGGCGCTGCCGCGCGGGGCGCCGGTGCGCCGCGAGCGCAGCCTGCGCGCCGAGCTCGGGGAGGGGCTGCGCTGGTTCGGCTCCCACCGCCTGCTGCGCCTGCTCGCCGCCCTGCTCGGCTCGTTCGCCTTCTGCCAGTTCGTCGCCGCGGGCATCCTCGTGCTCTACGCCCGCCGCTCGCTGCACGTCTCGCCGGCCGGCTACGGGCTGCTCATGGCCGCCGCGGCGCTCGGCAGCGTGGCCGGCTCGCTCGCCTCCGAGAAGGTCGCCGACCGGCTCGGGGCGGTCCCGAGCACCGTCCTCGGTGGGACGCTCACCGGGCTCTCCTACCTGGGGCTCGCCGCCTGGCACTCCCCGGGCGGGCTGGTCGGCGCCCTGATGCTCGAGAGCCTGGCGGTCCCGATCGCCTCGGTCGCCTCGATCACCCTCCGCCAGCGGCTGATCCCCGGCGAGCTGCTCGGGCGGGTCGGGATGGTCTTCCGGGTCGTGCTCTACACCGCGATGCCCGCCGGGGCCCTCCTCGGCGGGGTGCTCGCCGACCAGCTGCCCTACCGGGGGGTGTTCCTCGTCGCCGGCATCCTGCAGCTCACCCTGCTCGCCGCGCTGTCTTCGCGCCTGGTGCCCCTGGCCCGGGCGGACGCGCAGGTCATCGAGCTCGAGGGGCGGGCCCCGGCGAAGCGCCGGCACTCCGCCCGCCGCCGGCGCGCTGTCCGCGACGGCACCCGGGGGAACGACGGCACCCGGGGGAACGACGGCACCCGGGGGAACGACGGCACCCGGGGGAACGACGGCGCGTAGCCGCCGGAGGGTCGGCGCGCCGGTGACCAGGCGACGACACCGGGGGGGCAGGGCGCCCCGGGAGACGGCGAGGGGATCGAGCTCGACCCGGTCATCGACCTCGACACCTACGCCCGGCGGGCCGACCACCCGGCCGCAGCTCCGCAGGGGTTCTCCCGAGACCCGGGTGAAGGGAGGTAGCTCTGCGACAGCAGCCCGGCTCAGGATCCGAGCGGCAACTACTAGGACGGCCGAAGGCCGGGAATTGTGTGCCGACACGGCCGAAGTTGGTGACGCCGTCCAAGTAACTGCCGGAAGGGTCCTCAGGACCCTGGGTGGCGTCGACCTGGTGGAGTCGTCGACCTGGGCTTCACCGTCCCCCTCCGGGGTCACCGGCCGTCGACCTCCAGCTCGGCCGGAGTGCCCGGCGGGCGAGCCCCGGCCGGTCGGCGAGCAGCGCGGGGGGCAACCGGCGCAGGTCGCCGGGAGTGGACACCCCGGAGCGCAGGCCGGCGTCGCCGTCGCCCTCGGCGACGGCCGCGAGGAAAGCAGCGAACGGCTCGGCCGGGAGCCTGTGGCGGCCGACGAGGCGGCCCCACAGCTTGCCCAGCTCCTCGGTGAGCCTCGCCCGCCATGGCGCCGAACTGGGTGACGTCAGGGCGGCTCCCCGGGTACGGGTGGGAGACGAGGGAGACGGCGCCGTCGATCACAAGGCCGAGCCCGCAGATGCGCAGGTCTTCACTGAGGTGTCACAGCCTGGCGCGAGGATCCTGCTGTGACGAAGCGCCACAACCCTCCCGAGGGCTTCCACTCTGCAGACTTGCTCGCGTATCCGCTTCCCCAGGATAACCGGATCACGGGGCGTCGACCACACGGTGGCCGTGTGCTCCTCGGCGGAGAGCGTGCGACGCCCCATCGATGGCCATGGTGGATGTCCTCGATCGTCCACCTCGCGGCTTCTGTTACCCGCAGGGCGGCCTCGACGTCTTTCTTCGGTTCTTACAGGCCAGTGAGGCGACGGAGCCAGTCGTCGACAGCGGTGAGGGTGGAGTGCTCAGCGGCGCCGAGGGGGCGTTGCAGCCGCCGCTGTGCGACTGAGCGCACGTATTCGGGCATCGCGAACGAAGGCCGATCGAGCCCACCTCCGGCGACACCGACGTGGTGAGCGAACCCGTGGTCGCGCGTGGTGATTGGCACGACGATCACGAGACCGACCGGCCAGGCGTTGAAGGCGTTCGTCGACACCACGAGGACCGGCCGTGTGCCGCCCTGTTCGCCCGGGCCCACCGGGTCGAGCGCAGCGAGCCAGACCTCGCCGCGCTCAGGCATCAAGGGGCTCGATCGTTGCTTCTTCCCAACGGCGCCCCTCGGCGAGGTAGTCGTCCCAGGCGCCCGGGTCCGTCTCGTGCAGTTGGGACATCTGCCGAGCGGCCAGTTCCATCAACGTCGCGTCGGCTACTTCCTGGGACAGTTGATCGAGCAACGCCCGCACGGTCAACCCGCGGGCCTTGGCCGCGGTAGCGAAGCGGTCACGCACCTCGAGGGGGACCTTCAGGGATGTCAAGTTGGACATCCTCCAAGGGTACCGTCTCCGAGGAGACCTGGGGCTCGGGGCCCGAGCCATGCTGACAGAGAGGGCGGCGAGGCCACCGAGCGCACCTACGACCGCGGCCGGCAGGCCGAACTCGATGACCGCGAACGGCGCTGTCGGTGCATATGGGAGAGATCTCACCACCAAGCCGGGGATGTCCCTGTCGAGCTGCGCTGGCTGACAACCTGTCCTGGGATCTCAATCCCGCAGACCGGTACCCTTCCGGCGACGGGTGTCAGGTGATCAGCTCGAACCTGCAGGACGGGCTGGCAGCACCGAGCTTGCCGTCGCAAGTGATCAGTGGGGCGCCGAGTCGTTCAGCGATGGCGATGTAGGCGGCGTCGTAGGGGGTGACGTTGTCATGCAGCTCCCACATGCGCTCCAGCAAGGGTGCCAACGGCAGACGTCGGATGGGGAAGCTGCCGAGGTGTCGAAGAGCAGCGGGCACTATCTCGCGCAGCGGGGGGTGGCGGAGCGCTAGACCTCGTAGCGCGGAGACGACCTCGGCATCGAGGTGAGCGGGAGCGACCAAGGTGTCGCCGACGCCGAGGCGCGCCACGACCGCGCCTCGGCGCGGGTCGTCAGCGGCGTAGAAGACGGTCAGCACCGACGCGTCCACCACGGCCAGGCTCACGACGCTTCGCGCACCTCCCGGACAGCCGAGGTCGCCTCTTCCAGGGTCACCCCGCTTCCTCGTGGTTCGGGGTAGGTGGACACGTAGTCCCTCAGGCGGGTGACCTCAGCCGCCTCGGTCAAGCGATCGACAACGAACGCGGACAACGACTGCCTGTTGGCCTCCGCGGCGCTCGTGAGCGCCCTGTACACATCGTCGGGCACCTCCCGCAGGTTCATGCGCTTCATGGTGCCATTGTGGCACCATCTGGCTGCTTCAGCGAGTCCCGCTCGGCGATGCGCCACTGGGATCGTCGCCGGGCGCCGAGGGTTGGACCTAGTGGTCGCGGCCGGTACGGCGAAGCGGATGGTGGGCGCTCCAGATGCCGAGGTTGCCCGCCTGGCTGCCCAGGTCGAGGACCTGCGCTCCGAGCTGGCCCGGTCCCGGGGCGAAGTCGCTCGCTATCGGCCCACGCCGGCGCGGCGCTGGGCCCGCTCCTCGGCCGCCGACCCGAGGCTCGAGCCAGACTGGGAGCTCGATCTGCCCGAGCTCACCGCCCGAGTCAGGGCCGACCTGGCGTTGGAAGCCGCCGCAGAGGGTGCCCGCCTCCCCCACGCGCCTGGGCCTGACGGCGCCCTCAACAGCACCGAGGCGGACCGGCCGTCGTCGGGCACCTGCGGTCGCCAGCTTCCGTCGTCTCGGCCGGCTACCTCGCTTGCCCCGCGATCGACATGGGCTGGCGCCGGAGCGCCCGCCTCCGACTCGGCGGTCAACCGGCGGCCGGCGACGCAGCGCCGGGAGGTCGAAGCCTCACCGGCACGGCGCCCGCCGGCAGCTCTGCAGCGGAGAGGGTGGGATTTGAACCCACGGTCCCGTGAAGGACACACGATTTCCCGTCTCGTGAGAAGGGTCCGTGAGCGTTCGTAGCCGACCAAAGGTGCAGGTAAGCGAGGTCCGACGTACGCTGCTGTTCACCGCTGACCACCAGAACCCGGCCCGTTGGTGGTCAACTTGGTGGTCAAAGTTGCCCCCGGACGCCTCCGTGACGGCCACGGAACGTGGCGAACTCCGCCCGCGAGCGTGGCGCCCGCCTTCGGCCCGGCCGGGGGGCGTAACCTTGGTTCGTGTCGGGTTCGGAGCTGATGTTCATCGTGGAGGAAGCTCCCGAGGGCGGCTATATCGCCCGATCGCTCGGGGAAGCGATCTTCACCGAGGCCGACGACCTGGCTGAGCTCCGCGAGATGGTGCGCGACGCCGTCGCCTGCCACTTCGGGGAGGGGGACCGCCCCCAGGTCGTCCGGCTGCACGTGGTGCGCGATGAGCTGCTCGCGATGTGAGGCTCCCCCGGGATCTCAACGGGCGGGAACTCGCTGCGCTGCTCGGCCGCCACTGCGGCTACGAGGTGGCCCGCCAGACCGGGAGCCACCTTCGACTGGTGACGAGCACCGGCGGCGAGCATCACGTCACCGTCCCGGCGGGCGGCCCGCTCCGGGTCGGGGACAAGCGAGAACTCGCCAAGCGACGCTGTGACCAGCGCCTTGTCAGCGGAGAGGGTGGGATTTGAACCCACGGTCCCGTGAAGGACACACGATTTCCAGTCGTGCCGATTCGGCCGCTCTCGCACCCCTCCGGGTTGCCGGCGGACAGACTATCGTGGGCTCCGGCACCTGGAGCCGGGCGCGGCGGTCGGGTCCTGCGCAACGTCGCACCGTGAACCGGGTCAGGGCCTGACGGCAGCAGCCCTCAGCGGACCGCTTCGTGTGCCGCAGATCGCCTGACCGCCGCGCCGGGCTCCAGCGTGCGGGCCGGCCTGCGCTCGACTTGACCTCCGGCGGACCCTTAGGGTGGGAGGGTGACTGACGCCGCGGGCGGCGGAGCGCCCTACCAGTCCCTCTACCGCAGGTACCGGCCCCAGCGCTTCGAGGACGTGCGTGGCCAGGAGCACGTCAGCCGGGCGCTGCGCAACGCGGTGCGCGAGGGGCGGGTCGCCCACGCCTACCTGTTCAGCGGGCCGCGGGGGACGGGCAAGACCTCCACCGCCCGGATCCTTGCGATGGCGCTCAACTGCGCCCATCCCGAAGACGGCGAGCCGGACGGCACCTGCGATTCGTGCGTCGCCATCCGCCAGGGGTCCTCGCTCGACGTCCAGGAGCTCGACGCCGCCTCCAACCGGGGGATCGACGAGATGCGCGACCTGCTGTCGCGGGTGGCCCTCGGTATCCCGGGGCGCTGGAAGGTCTACATCGTCGACGAGGTCCACCAGCTGACCCCGGTGGCCGCCAGCGCCCTGCTGAAGACCCTGGAGGAGCCTCCTCCCCACGTGGTGTTCGTGCTGGCTACAACCGATCCGCAGAAAGTCCTCCAGACGATCCGCAGCAGGACCCAGCACTTCGAGTTCCGCTTGCTCGGCTCGGAGATCCTCGCTGGTCTGCTGCGAGAAGTCAACGAGGCCGCGGCCCTGGGGGTGGCTCCCGAGGCCATCGACCTGGTGGTCCGCCGGGGTCACGGCTCGGCGCGCGACGCCCTGTCGGTGCTCGACCAGGTGGCCGCGCTGGGGGAGGTCGACGACGAGGCCGAGGCGGTCTCCGACATCGTGGACGCCCTGGCGGACCACGACCCCGGGCGGGTGCTGGTCGCCGTGGCGGAGGCGGTGGCCGCCGGGAGGGACCCCCGCCGCCTGGCGGTGGACCTGGTCGAGCACCTGCGCAACGGCTTCCTCGCCCAGGAGGCCCCGAGCCTGGTCCTCCTCGCCGACGACGCGGCGGCCGAAGCCGCCAGGCAGGCGGGGAGCCTCGGGCGGGCCGGGATGGTGAGAGCCCTCGAGGTCCTCGGCCGGGCAGCGGCCGACCTGCGCGAGTCGGTCGAGCCCCGGGTGACCCTCGAGGTGGCCCTGGTGCAGCTCGCCGACCCGGCGGCCGACGCGTCCCCCGAGGGCCTCGCCCGCCGGGTGGAGCGCCTGGAGGAGCGGCTGGCCCGCCTCGGGGCCGCGCCGCCGGTCGCCTCCCCGCGCGGGCCCGTCCCGCCCCCGTCCCGGTCGGCTC
>JAJZWW010000091.1 GCA_021846485.1 Actinomycetes bacterium | reverse complement strand
CCAGTACGGGGTGTCGATCTCGCCGATCGAGTCGAGCGGGACCGCCTCGACCGGCAACTCGCGGCTCAACTCGATCAGCCGGTCGACATCCCAGGCGTCGAAGCCACCGCCGTCTCCGGCCGGCCAGAAGTGGTACTGCTTGCGCACTGATCCATCTTGGCCAAGGCCGCAGCGGCCCGGGGCATCCGGTCAAGTCCGCAGGTGCTGACGTACCGGTCGGAGGCGACCACGGATGCCTTGGTCGCCGGGACCGAGTTGCGCTGGTCGCCGATCACGATTCGATTCCCTGCGACGCCGGCCCGCGAGTCGTCGACACCTCGAGCGAACCCCAGGCACAAGGCGCTTCCTACCTGATGCGCCTGGCGGGCGGAGAGACGACGGCGAGCGCCTGCGTGGCGAGTACCCTCGACCTGGTGGACAGCGAGCGGCTGGAGGAGCTGCATCGGGTTCTCGTCCATGGGCCGACGCCGGTCACCGTGGTGATCGCGGACACCGACCCGACCTGGCCGACGCAGTACGACGCCTACGCCACCGCACTGCAATCGCTCCTCGGCGAAAGGCTGCTGATGGTCGAGCACATCGGCTCGACCGCCGTGCCGGGCCTCGCGGCCAAGCCGGTCATCGACATCGTCGCGGGCATCGAAGACCCCGACGACGAACGCGCCTACCTCCCCGACCTGGTCAGCGCCGGCTGGGAGCTGCGGGTCAGGGAGCCCGGCCATCGCTGCCTTCGCGCCGAGCCTGCCGTCCAGCGCTCCGACGGGGGGCCAACGCTGCCCGCCAACTTGCACTGTTACCGGCCAAGCAGTCCTGAGATCAGCCGGTACCTGCACTTTCGAGACCGGCTGCGAGCCGACCCGGCCGCCCGCTCCCGATATGCCGACCTGAAACGGTCCCTCGCCACCCGACGGTGGGCAGACATGAACCTCTACGCCGACGCCAAAGGCCCCTTCATCCGCGAGCTTCTCGCAGAACCCCCAAACGGTTCAGCCCAGTCCCCACCGGACGGAACAGACGGCGCTGGCCGCTGACGCGCCTCAGGGCGGCACAGAACAATCGATCTGGCACGGTCGTTGCGCCAGACCTTGTCGTCGTTCTGGCGGGGCGTTTTGCGCTTCGATGGTCAGCGGGGCGGTGCGTGCACGGCGGCGGCCCACGATCCGTCGGGTCCGAACAGGTCTTGGAGGTGGAGGCCGGCGTCGGCGAGCGCGCGGCGTAGGTCGTCGTCGGTGAGCCGGCGGGTGGTGAAGTGCTGGGACCAGCGCCGGTCGGCGAGCTGGTAGGTGACGGTGGCCGAGACGAGGTCGCCGAGGCGGGCGTGCACACGGAGCCCGGTGGCGACATCGCCGATCGTTGCGGTGCTGGTGTGGCCGGCGTGCCACTGCTCGAACCATGACGGCGGCTGCCACTCGACCAGCAGCACCCCCGACGGGGTGAGGTGGGCGGCGGCCACGTCGAGGAGGCCCTGGCGGGCGGTCGGGTCGGGATGGTTGACCAGGCTGCTGGCCAGGATCACCGCGTCGAAGCGGTCGCCCAGGTCCAGGGTGGCGATGTCTGCGTGCAGGGGTTGGGCGGCGTGCAGGTGGGCGAGCATCTCGGGGGAGTTGTCGACCCCGAGCACCCGGTGGCCGAGCGCGGCGAGCGGCTCGGCGATCCGTCCGGTCCCGCATCCCAGATCGAGCACGCTCGAGCCGGCCCGGATCCGGTCGTCGACGAGTTGGGCGCGCCCGTCGGCGGGCAGTGCGGCGTACACCGCGACCGGGCAGCCGTCGGCGGTGACCGCCCCCGGCCCTTCGCCCCACGGCCCGGGCGGCAGGACACGCCGGTACAGGCCCATGGTCTCACCGGCCCGCACCAGCTGACGCTGGTGGGCGAAGCCGGTCTTGTCCAACACCCGCAGCGACGCCCGGTTGGCCGGCCCCACCGTCGCAGTGATCGACCCGGCCAGGCCGGCCAGGCCGGCGAGGCCGACGATCTGGTCGACCGCCGCGGTGGCGATCCCGCGGCCCCACCAGCCCGGAAGGAGGCTGTAGCCGAGCTCCACCTCCCTGACGCCAGCCAGGACCGTGGCACGCAGCCCGGCCCGGCCGATCACCTGCCCACCGTCGGCGCCCAGCGCGTACATGCCGAAGCCCTCCCGCTCCCACTGCTGTATGTCGTAGCGGAGGTGAGCCTCGGTCACTTCCCGGGCCCTCGGGCCGCCGAGGGAGGCCATGACCTGCGGGTCGCTGTCCAAGCCCACCAGCCCGTCCAGATACTCCGGGCCGACCCGGGAGGCGACCAGACCGGCGACCCGGAAAGCTTCGGGCATCCCCGCTTCGCTGCGCACCGGGAACCCAGCGTAGGAGGCGGACCCGCCCGCCGGGCCGACCCTGGCCGGGGGGCGCGTGCGCAGGATGGCGTGCGTACGCAGCGGACCGAAGCGAACACAGCGCGCGCTTGCACGGCCCACGAGGATCGAAGCGTCCACCGCCGGATCGACCAGGCCGCAGGCCGGGATGCACCACCGGGGGTCGCTGACGGCGAGCACCGGGCGGGGTACAGACTCGACGACGACGTGCACCTGGACGTCATCACGGTCCCCCCGGATCGTGGATGTTCCGGCCAGGCACGCTCGACCGAGAACAACCTCAGGCACCCGGGCACGGCAGGCCGGCCGGCCGGCCGTCAGCGATCCGGAGCCTTGCCACCGCTGCGGTCCGACCCGGTTCCCGTTGGACGGGACGCGGCCCCGGCATCGGCATTCAGCGACGTGGAGGCGCAGAGCCGGTCAAGCTTGGCGGCTGCGGAGCTGGGAGAGTCTCCGCCGGGCGTAGTCCGGCTCGGCGCCCCAGCTGGTGGCCGCCTCCCAGGCGACGCCGGCGGTGACGATCGTGTCCCGGCGCAGGGGGGTGTCGGGAGGCAGGGGAACGTTTCGGGGGACCGCCGCCAGATCGAACCAGCCGACATCGACTCGTGACTCGTCCCAGTCGATCAACGCCACCGAGCCGTCCTCGCCGACGAGGATGTTGGACGGGCCCGGGTCGCCGTGGACCACCGAGAGCGGCCCTGTCTGCACTGCCGCCCATGCGCAGCGCACCGCGGCGACCGCCGCTGGAGGCATCGTGTCGAGGTCGACGTCACCGCCCGCAGACCGCTCCAGCAGGTCCGCGGAGGAGGCGAACCACGGCCGCTGGGGGTAGCCGACGCTGAAGTGGTGCAGCTCGGTCAACAAGCGGACGACCCGAGCCCACTCGTCGGGAGCCGTCGGATGCCGCCCGGGCCGGAAGGCGGCGACCCACGTGCCCTCGACACTCAGCCGGCCGTCCGTAGCGGGGACCGGCCGGGGAACCACGAACCCGGTGTCGGCCAACCCGACCAGAAGATCGAGCTCCCACGCCAAGGCCGCTGGCTCCCGCTGCGAGCGGCGCACGACGAACAGCTTCCCGTTGCGCGACGCCAGGATCACCTCGCTGCGCGCCCCGCCACGCAACCGCTCCCGCGGATCCAGACCGGACCACGCCTCCAGACCCGGCGGTCGCTGCCAGCCAGCCATCCCCCCATCGTGCCCGAACCGCCACCCCGGGCCGGAGTCGAAAGCTCAGCCTGGTGGGAGCCGGCGAACAGAGCGTCAACCAATCGTCCAGACCGCCTCATCTGCGCCAACCAACCGGCACGGCGCGCACGCAGTAGCGGCGCGGAACGTCGGGTCGGGGCGCGCCTTGCGCGCCACTGACTGTGGCGGCGGGTCCACTCTGGCATCACATCCCGGATTGGAGGGGGGCGGCCTGCTCTGGAGTGTGGTGGCGGCGCCGGTCGACGTCGGCGCGGAGGTGGGCGTCCCAGCCGGCTTCGTCGAAGGCGACGCCGGCGGCGGGCGCGGGCCGGTGGGTGGTGTCGCATCCGAGCTCGTCGGTCCAGGCGCGCAGCATGGCGGTGACGTCGCGCAGGGCGCGCAGCCAGTCGACCGGGGCGGTGGCGGGGGCGGTGTCGAGGTAGCTGGCCGTCTCGTGGTCGCGCAGGGCGGCGAGCGCTTCGACGTGGGTGTTGTGCCGCCACCAGCAGGCGGGCAGGACGTGGTGGTCGAGACTGAACCGGTCCCGGAGGGTCTCGACCCAGGTCCGCAGCTCCGCCCACGCTTGGGCGGCGGCCTCGGCGGGGATGTCGACCCAGCGGGTGGGGGCGGGGATGTCGGTCTCGTCGTAGCCGCCCGGGCCGTCGGCGTGGCTGAACGCGGCGAACGGGTCGGTCACCGCCGGTCTCGGCGAGTGTTGCGAAGGTGGGCGAGCGCAGCGTCGCTGGCCTGGGGCCGGCGGGTGCGGGGAGGGCGGGCGGCCCGCTCGAGCAGCTCGTGGAGCTGGTCGTGGCAGGCCCGGTGGAGGGGGACCAGGTCGGTGAAGGTCTCGGTGCCGAGTCGGCGGTAGTCACGGTGGTGCAGATCCCCCCGCCTGGGGTCCCACGGCCCGCCGCAGGCGGCGCACACCGGCGGCCGGCCGGGATGCCGCCGGTCCCACTCGGCGAGCCAGGCGGCCCGACGCTGCGCCCAGCCGGCCGATGCCATCCACGCGGCGTAGGTGTCTCGTCGGCGGGCCCGGCCGACCGACCAGGTCGTGCGCGGCTTGGGGTCACGCACCCGGCTGTTCCTCGAACTGCCGCCGCTGCTCGGCCAGGCTGGCGGCGTCGGCCCGGGCGGTCCAGGGGCGTAGGTCGGCGAGGACCGGGGCGGCGGAGCGCAACAACACCAGCGCCGTGCCGAAACGCAGGCGGCGCAACCCGGACGGCTCGAGCACCGGGCGGGACCGCAGCGTGGTGGTCGTCGAGGTGCCGGCCGTCCCGCCGCTGCGTGTCGAGGACCGCTCGGGGACCTCGACGTCGCCGGCGAGGCGGGAGACGTCCGCCAGATCGTCGGCGTTGGCGGACCCGCCGAGGACGACTTTGACGATGGCGGAGTCCCAGATCGCCCCGGCGGCCTCCCGGCCCCACCGGTCCCGGGCCTGGGCGAGGGACTGCAACACGGCAACGGTGGTGATCCCTGACCCTCCGCCCTCGGACATCAGCGCCGGCAGGGACGGGAGCGGGTAGTTGGCGGCCTCGTCCAAGATGACCGCCAACGGCGGGTCGAGCCGCTGACCGGGCCGCGGCCCGTCGGGCGGCGTCGACGAGGTCCTCGATCAACGCGGCGACCAGCGGGGCGGTGGCCGCCGCCCCCGTCGCGGTGCCGAGCAGGTAGGCGGTGCCGCCGAGGGCGAGGAAGGCGGCCGGGTCGAGCTCGGCTCCCGGCTCGGGGCTGACCGCGGCGAGCACGCCCGGGTCGGCGAGGGGAGCGAAGGTGTTGGCGACCGTCGCCCAGACCGAGTCCCGGGTGCGGGGGTCGGCGGCGACGATCGCGTCCAGCGCCCGCCCCCATCCCGGGGTCGCCCCCGGATGGGCGGCCAGGACCCCGATGGCGTCACGCGCCGCGCCCGCCGCGTGCGACCAGCGGAACACCTCCTCTGCGGGCAGGCCGGCGAGGGCGGCGGCGTGCAGCAGGCAGCGGGTCACCGCGGTCGCCTGGGCCCGCCAGAACGTGGCGTTGTCCATCCCCGCCCGCCCGGCATCCGCGACCAGGGTGTCCGCCCGGGTCATCGCCACCCGCGGGTCCTCGCAACCCCGGGTCAGTGACCAGCCGAGGCGCACCCCGACACCACCGGGGGCGAGTCCTTGGGGGTCGAAGACCATCACCGGTCCCCGCTCGGCCCGGGCCGCGGCGCTGACCGCTAGGTTGTCGGGCCGGGTCGAGGTAGTGATCACCGGGCCGGGGGCGTCCAGGATTGTCGGGATCACCACGTGCAAGCCTTTTACCGGAGCGGGGCGGGCCGACCACAAGCATCGAGTCCTCCACCGACGCCCAGATGTCCACTCCCGCCGCCGCACCGAGTCGGTAGCCGACCTGGTGCGGAGCTGGTCGGCTCAACCCTGGGCGCAGCGTCGCCGAGCGGGCCAACAACGTCCGCCGGCCGGCCACCCGGCGAAGCTCCCGGCGACCGGCCAGACCCTCGAAGCGGACCGCCCGTCTCGCATCAGGAGACGACGAGAGCAGCCGCCACAGCCCGAACACCCCGGCGGCGACCAGGCCGACCACCGCCGCGGTCACACACCAATACGCCCACACCGGTCCGACCGGACCGCCCCACGCCCGACCAGGATCCCCCGGGTGCGCCAAAGCGAGCAGTCCCGCCGCCAGATGCCCACGCTCCAGCCGGTCGCCAGCCGCCAGCGTGGCCGCCGCTCCGGCCGCCCACAACAACCCGCCCGCGTCGACCAGCCCGGCCGCCGCCAACAACCACCCGTCCCCCGACCCGCCGGTCGGCAAATCCCGGCCGGTCACCAGCCGATCCCCTCGACCACCTCGACCGTCTCGAGCGCCGCCCCCGCAGATGGCATCGGAGCCGGGCTTGCCGGGGGCCTCCGGGACATGCCCTCCGCCGGCGACACGAGATCGCCGAGCTCTGCGACGGTCCGTTCCGCAGCCCCACGAGCCCGGGACGCCGTCGCCGCCAGGACCGCTGCGGGGTCCTTCCCCGCCCAGGCGGAGACATACGGGAAGCTGTAGGCGTCAGTGCTCAACCCGCACACCGAGCCGACCACGAACGCCACCGACTCGGCCTCGACCTCCTTCAGCGACCGGGGCAGACCTCGCCCCGGCTCGTCCCCGTGCAACAACACGTGTCCGGTATGAAGCAGCGTCTTGCAGCGGGCCGCCCCATCCATGTCCGCACGGACAAGCACCCTGCGGGCCGCCCAGTCCGTGACACCGTTCGCCCCACCCAACGCCGCGGCATCGGGTGCCGTAACGACCCTGAAGCCTGCGCCCTCGACCAGGCAGCTCACCCGGTCCCACAGCCCGACCGGCGCAGCGCCGACCAGCAGCACCGGAGCCGGCGGCTCCGGCAGCCGGGCCCCGTCGGTCTGCGACACGTCGAAGACGTGCACCACCCCGAAGCCGACCACCCGCCGCTCACCTGCCGGCCCCGTCCCGGCTTCGTCGGCGGCAGGGCCGACCCGGGCGTCGGGGTCGGCGCGAGCCGACAGGCGGCAAGGGGCCAGGATCCGATAGCCCCGCTGCCCCCGCTTGACGTGACGGCCAAGGCCCTGCCAGGCCCGGAAACCGGCGACCATCGACGGCTCCGAAGCCGCCACCCCGCCCTCCGCGAAAGCGGCCCGATGAGCAGCCCGGATCAACAGCAGACTGCCGAACGAATATCCATGCAACCGGGACCGCAACCACAAGAAGCGCTGCCAGTCCTCCCCCGTCACCAGCCCGCTGACCTCGCCCGCCAGCACCTCCTGCGCTGCGACCACCGCAGCGACACCTCCCCGACCACCACCCTGCATCCCGACCTCCTGCGGGCCCCACCAGCAGCAGCCCTCACAGAGGCATCCACCCCCACCGTCACGCCACGACACTGCGACCGGAGCAGACCACCGTCACCGAACACAGCCGGCCCACCGCCGGCGCCCCTACGTCGGCGAGCGCCAACGTTGAGACAGACCCCCGGCGCTCCAGAGGTGCCGATATGCGCTCCGGCTCCCGCCTCCTCCGTCGTCGTTCTGGCACGTCGTTCTGCGTCCCTTTCAGGACGCCAGATCGCCGAGTAGGTGCGGAACGCCGATCGGCGGTGGTCGCACCTGCTGGATCGTTCTGTAGCGAGGCGCTGTCGGGGGTCAGGGGTACTCTTGGAGCGTGGAGAGCCAGGCTGCGCCGTCGCCCTCTGACCCCGCCGTCGTGGTCACGAACCCCGACGAGCCCGTGACGCCCGAGGCGTTTCGCGCCTGGCTGGACCGGCGGCAGAGCGGGGAACCCCTCCACCTCCCGGTCCGAGCTGTTGACACACTCTCGGACCTACGCAGCACCGGCGAGGCGTGACCCGCGTCGTCATCGACGCCTCCGCCGGTGTAGAGCTGGTCGTCGACTCCGAGCGTGGACGTGCCCTGCGGCGGCTGCTGCCCGACGACGCCGTGCCCTGGGTCCCGGACCACTTCTTCGCCGAGTGCGGGGCAGTGCTTCGCCGCTGGGATCTCAACGGCGTTCTCACCGCCGAGCAAACCCGGCGAGGCGTCGACGAGCTCCTCGCTTGGCCTCTCCGGGTGGTGCAGGTCCGGGGCCTGTTCGCCGATGCCTGGGCGAAGCGGGCGAACGTCACCTTCGCCGATGGCCTCTACGTAGCGCTTGCCGCCCATCTCCATGCCTCGCTGCTCACCTGCGACGGTCGTCTCGCCAACGCCCCGACGCTGGGCGTGCCGGTGTTGTACTCCGCCTGACGAAGCTTCTCCGCTCGCCAGCGGGGTCGTTCTGCGTGAGCCGGCAACTGCGCGGCGACGGGCGACCAGGCGCGGAACGCCGATTCAGGGTGCCCTGACATCGCTCGCCACTCCCAGTCCCTGCGGCCTCCGGCGACCGCTATGTGCGCTAGGGAAGCCATCCGCAACCTCGCTGCTTGCTAGACATGCGTCCAGAACGCCACTTGGACGGCATGTTGGAGGCGAGGTGTCTGCGGGATTAGGCAGGGAGGAGTCGAGTAACAGTAAGGCTCGCGAACTGAGACCTGCGTCCCACTAACAGAGCACTCCATGCCGTTTCATTCCCCCCCGGAGGAAGAGTGCCCACTGCTGACCGCCGGGAGGCTTCACCGGCGCCCGAACACAACCATAGAGGGAGTATGGATTGTCGATGGCTCTGATAGACGATTTCTGGCGCATACTGCGGGCCGGATTCGAGTCGCTCAAGGCGGGGACGGAACCTACCGTGGTGGTCTCCGCTGACTCCGTTCTTGACGTGGCTGAGGTCACTGACCAGGGCTGGTTAGCCACCTGCGTCAATTCGGCCGAATGGCTGGACACGGCAAACTTGGCTCTCACAAAGGGTCCCGTGCTCCTCATCCCAGACTTATCGAGGGGCTCCGACCCCAAGACATTGGCGATTCAGCTTTGGGAGCAGGTACTTCCGGTACCACCTACACGGGACTCTGACGTTCTCGCTGTGGTGCTTCCGACAAGTCAGTTGAGGTCTAGTGGGGGGGAGGGATTCCGCCGGGCCTTCAGAGTGGACTTTCGCACTTTTGAGGCTTCTCGCCAAACCGTGTTGGCGCTCGGGGCAGGGTCTTAGCGGCTGCGCCACCGGTCGTCGCGGTCTACGACATCGAGCGTCAGGCGCTGGAGCTCGGTGACGAGCTCTCGGAGTCGCTTGGCGTTGTCGAGCAACGGGCGGTAGTCCTCGAGCTGGTCGGCGTTGAGCACCCGGGTCACGGTCTTCTGAGAGACTTTGCGGGTCCAGACGATGTAGGGCCCGTGGAGCTGGGCGGGGTCGGCCTTGCATCGACAGTTCGCCTTGCCGCAGCGCGTCGATCGGACCTCGATCGATCCCGGCAGAGCGAAACCAAGCTCGGACAGCTCCTTCATGATGCGCGCCTGGGTGGCTCGCGCCGCCCGGTCGGGCTCGAGCCCCTTCGACTCGCTTGCCATCAGCATCCACCCTATCCGCGGCTCCGTCGGCCATCATACCGACGGACAGGAGGTGCCGGGTGAGACTCATACGGACGAGCGGATCATCGAACAAGACCTGGGCGGCGGTGGTGGGGCTGGCAAGGAGCTGCCTGTCAGCGCCGAGCTACGCGATCTTCTCCACGCTCCTCACCGGCTGGGCGCTCGCTCCGGGCCGGCGGACGATCACTGCGATGATCTGCGCGGCCGACCCCGAGGGCCAGAGGGCTCATGACGCCTACCACCGCTTCGTCCGAGCTGCCCGGTGGTCGACGAACGCGCTGTGGAGGGTGCTCGTCATCCACATGGTCGACGTGCTCACTCCGACCGGCAAGCTCGTGTTGGACTGCGACGACACGCTCTACAAGAAGTCGGGCCGCAAGGTCGACGGCGCAGGGAGCTTTCGCGACGCGGTGCGCTCGACTCGCCGCAAGGTCGTCTACGCCACCGGGCTCAACCTGGTCGTCGTCACCCTCCGG
>JAJZWW010000090.1 GCA_021846485.1 Actinomycetes bacterium | reverse complement strand
AGCCTCCTTCGAGGAGATGGACCTCGACGCGGTCATCGCCCGCCGTCCCCGGGTTGCCCTCGTCGACGAGCTCGCCCACACCAACGTGCCCGGGTCGGGCCGCCACGAGAAGCGCTGGCAGGACGTGATGGAGCTGCTCGACGTGGGCATCGACGTGATCACCACGGTCAACATCCAGCACCTGGAGAGCATCGCCGACGCCGTAGAGGCAATGACCGAGACCACCGTCCGCGAGCGGGTGCCCGACTGGGTGGTGCGCAGGGCAGACCAGATCGAGCTGGTCGACTCCTCCCCCGAGCAGCTCCGGCGGCGGATGCTGCACGGCAACGTGTACCCGCCGGACAAGGTCGCCCGGGCGCTCACCCACTTCTTCAAGACCGACAACCTGATCGCCCTGCGTGAGCTGGCGCTGCGCTTCCTCGCCGACGAGACCGAGGAGGAGCTGCTCGAGCACCTGCGCCGCCACAGCGCGTCCAACGTGTGGGACACCGCGGAGCGCATCCTCGTGGCCGTCACCACCGCCCCGGGCACCGAAGGGCTGCTGCGCCGCGCCGCCCGCCTCGCCGCCCGGGTCAAGGGCGAGCTGCACGCCATCCACGTGGTGTCCCCCGACGGTGGGTCCGGGCGGGCCGAGCGGGTCGCCGCCATCCGGACCGTCGCCGCCGACGTCGGCGCAGACTGGAACGAGCAGACCGGCGAGGACCCGGCCCGGACGATCGTCGAGTACGCCCAGGCCCACCAGGTCACCCAGATAGTCATCGGCTCGAGCATGCGCAGCCGCTGGCAGGAGCTCACCGGGGGCGGCTCGATCGTGCGCCGGGTGATCGCCGAGGCGGGGCGGGCAGGCATCGACGTGCACGTGATCGCCCGCCGGGACCGGCCCGGAACGGGAACGCCCGATCCCCTCGCCTACGGCGATTGACGTCGCCTGCCGGCGGAGCCCGAGAGCTCAGGAGGTGGCGCTCTCCTCGGTCGCATGGGGAGGCGCTCTCGGGGGTAGGATGAAGCTGAAGTACCACCCGAAGGAGGGGATGGGCACATGTTGCGTGCGCTCAGACGGCTTTCAGCCGTCTTCGCCGGGGGTAGCCTGGTGCTCTTGATGGTGGGCGTGCCTGCCGGCGCGCAGACGACGTCGGGCGCCTGCAGCCAGATCGAGGCCACCCTGACGAGCATCCAGAGGGAGCTCCCCCAGGCGAGCAGCTCCGTGCTGGCAAGCAAGATCTCGAGTTTCGCGGCCCAACTGAAAACGGAGGCGGCGAGCTTGCCTGCCCCGGTGCACAGCGCCGTCGGAGCGTTCGTCACCCAGCTCGAGGCGGCGGCGAGCGGCCAGATCAACGTGGCCAAGCTCACCGCCGACGCCAACGCCATCGGCAGCGCGTGCACCGCCTCGGTGAGCGCGTCGGCGCCCTCCGGCGCCCCGGCGACCGGCGCAGGCTCCACGGCGGGCCTTCAGGATGCCGGGCTCCTCTACGGGGGGGCCGCGGCCCTCGTCGTGGGTGGCAGCCTGCTCGGCTTGGCGTGGCGGCAGCGCCGGCGCCCCCGGGCCGCCGGCTGACGAGAACGCCCAGCACGTGCAGGCCGCTCCCGGCCTCCGCCCCGGGGAGAGCGGCCATTTCGCCCACTGCTCCCACGTGGCCGAGGTGACGACCGTCCGATGACGGCCGTCACGCGGAGGGGGCGCTCCCCGCAACGAGGGCGTCGGACAACGGCCCTCCTCGTCGCCGGGGCCGTACTGGTCGCGGGAGGCGGGTCCGCCCTCGGCTTCGCGGTCGCCTCCCAGCACCACGCTCCCCAACCGGCCGCCGCGCAGGCAGGGTCGCTCGGGCCGCCGGCGCCGGCGCCGGCGGCCCGCTCTGCAGCTCCCCCGGCGCCTCCGCTCCTGTCGAGGGCCAGCCTGGACCGCCTCACGGCGGCCCTCGCTACACGGCAGCGACCTCCTGCGGGACCGGTCCTCGCCGGGTCCCGCCCGGTTCTCCTCGACGTCCCAGCCATCGGGGTCCACGCACCTGTCGGTGAGGTGGGGCTCGAGCCGAACGGGACGATCCAGGTCCCCCCCCTCTTCGCCGATCCCGGCGAGGCAGCGTGGTACCGCTACTCCCCCACCCCGGGGCAGGTGGGCCCCTCCGTCATCGTCGGTCACGTGGACAACATCTACGGTCCGGCCGTCTTCTTCCGGTTGGGTGCCCTCAGGCCCGGAAACAAGATCGACGTGACCCTCGCCGACGGAGTGGTCGCCACCTTCGTCGTCGACGGCGTGCGGAGCTATCCCAAAGCCCACTTCCCGACAGCGGTGGTGTACGGGCCCACCGACTACCCCGCTCTCCGCCTCGTGACCTGCGGGGGGCCATTCGACACATCGACACGCCAGTACCTGGACAACACCGTCGTGTTCGCCTCGCTCGCTTCGGCTCGCTAGGAGAACACCTCGAAACCCTCGTCCACCGGCTCGCCGGCGAGGAGCCGGGGCAACAGCTCCGGCAGGCGGCCGGGGTAGAAGCGCTCGCCGCCGGCGAGGATCTCCCCGGGCGGCATCCACTGCCACGACAGGTAGTCCTCCACCTCGTGGGGCAGCTGGGCGCTCACGTCGAGTGCCGGCCGATCGCCACCGACATCGACCACCGCGACGACCTCGTGCTGCAGGCGTCGGGTGCCGCGGTGGCGGTAGCTGGCGGTCCGCCGCCAGCACGCGGGGCCGACAGCCGAGGCGGCCACGGTCAGGCCGGTCTCCTCCCGCAGCTCCCGCACTGCCGCCTCGCGGTAGCCCTCACCCGGCTCGATGCCCCCGCCGGGCAGCTCCCACCACTGTCCCAGCTCGGGGAGGGTGATCTCCCGCGCCCGGAAGACCAGCACGTCACCGCGACGGTCGCGCACCACGAGGCGCACCGCGCTCCGCTCCACCAGGGGCAGCTCGTCGGGACGGGCCACCTCGTCGGGCCAGGCGGTCACCGCCGCGGGTCCTGCCCGAGGCCGTGCCGGCGCTGCAGCTCCGACCTCCTCCTCCTCCGCAAGGCCCGCCGGATCCGCCGGCGGGCCCGGAGGGCGACCACGCCGAGCACCGCCACCCCGAGCACCCAGGCGCCGACGTGGACGCCGCCCGGCCCGGAGCCCCCGGAGGGGAGGCCTCCCGCGGCGCGCCCCACGGGGCCGCCAGGGTCGCCGGGCCCCTTGGCACCCGAGGTCGAGGTGGTCGAAGAGCCCCCCGCCGAGGTGGTCGTCCCCGACGTGGAGGTGGTCGACGAGGAGGCGGAGGTCGACGACCCGCGGGAGCCGGAGGCCCGGTCCACTTGCAGGACCGCCGGGTGCGGGCAGCCGGTGGTGGGCACCGCCGGGATCGACTTGGCCAGCTCGGGAGCGCCGGGGGCGCCGAGGAGGCCGGTCGGGACCGCGTCGGCCATCGCCAGCTGCCCGGCGGTGTCGGGGTGGAGCCAGTCACCCGAGTTGTACGGCGGGTACATCCGGTCCGGTTGGCAGGCACCGCCGTAGGTGTCGGCAACCACCGCGGCCAGGTCGAGGACCACGGGAAAGGTGTGCGAGGTGAGGATCCAGTGGTTGACGACCTCCCGGGCCTTCTCGTCTGCCGGTGTCCAGCCCTTGCTACCCTCGCGGGGCAACAAGGTGGAGGCGATGACCTCGACGCCCCGGGCCGCGGCTCGCGCGGCGAAGGCCTTGTAGCCGGCGATCAGCTGGGCGGCCGACGCGCCGAACCACAGGTCGTTGGTGCCGATCAGCAGGAGCACCCGGGCGACCCCCGGTTGGTCGAGCACGTCGGCGGCCATGCGCGTCAATCCCGGCGGCCCACCGCCCCCCACCCGGTAGCGGTCGGCCAGGGGCGTGTCGACCGCCGTGAGGGTGTTGGCGGTGATCGACTCGTCGACCACCGAGGTCCGCCGGCTCGCCGGCAGGTGCCGTATCCGCTGCTGGAGGAACACCGGCCAGGGCGTCGTCGCCTGGCAGATGTCGGAGTGGCCGCAGGCGATGTTGAACCCGTCGCTGATCGAGTCCCCGAAGACCACCGTCGCGCCCGGCCGGGCTACGCCACCGGCGACGTCGACGGTCGCCACCCACCGGTCCCAGGTGGAGGGCAGGCCGAAGCCGGACCCGGAGGCCGACGCGGCCAGGTCGCCGCCGCCGTCGACGGTCGCGTAGGACATCGGCCCGGCGTCGTAGTGCGAGGAGATCGCAGCCTGGCCCGGCACCCAGGCGCTCACGAGGAGGTCCTCGCCGGCGTGGGTGGTCATCGCGACGGGGTCGCTCCAGACGGTGCCGCCGGCGGGGATGGTGACCGCGGCCTCACCGCCGAAGCTCAGCGCCCGCACCGACCCGGTGACCGCCTGCGGGCCGGAGGACTGCACGGCCACGCTGGCCGCCCCGACGGCAAGAGCGGCGCCGGAGAAGGTGTTGGCCAGCTGGACCCGCACGAGGGCCCCGCCGACGCTCAACGGGACGACCTGGCGGACGGTGACATCGCCCGCCCGCCCAGGGCTCCACGCCATCGCCGAGGTGAACGCCGGGACCCAGTCCGGGGCCGGCGAGGCGGCAGCCCTGCGAGCGGGGACGCCGACCGCAGCGAGCAGCACGATCCCCGCGATCAGCACTGCGGTGACCGCAGCCGGCCGAGCAGACCGGCCGCCGCGGTAGATCCTTGGTCCCATCCTCACCTCTCGCCCACCTAGGGTTGATCCGGCACTTGATCGCCGCCATGGACGATGAAGGTTAGGAAACCACAGCCCGCCGGTCCCGTCGGCCCGGCGCGCCAGCCGGGAGGCACGAAGTGGTGATGCGCAGATCTGCTCCGCCGGCGCTGGGCTCGGGGTGCGCAGAGGCCGGCAGTGGCTGAGGACAGCGCCCCCGCGCCGCCCCCCGCGACCCTCGTACGGCCGCTCGCCTCCACGGACTGCGCGCCGGCCGCCGAGCTCCACTCCGAGGTGCTCGGAGCCGAGTTCATCACCCGCATGGGGACCAGGTTCCTGGAGACCTACTACCGGGCCTGGGCGGACGCCGACGGCGCTCTGGCGCTGGTGGCCGCGAGCCCGGAGGGTCGGATCGACGGGGTGCTCCTCGGGGCTCTCGACCCGCCGGCGCACACTGCGTCGATGGTCCGCCGCCACGGCTGGCGCCTGGGAGCCAGGGTCCTCGCGGCCACCGCCGGCGACCCGCGCCTCGCCCGGGACGTGCTCGTCACCCGTGCCGCCCGCTACGCCGAGGGGCTGCTCCGAGTCGCCCGCCACCCCCCCCGGCAGGCCACGCCCAGGTCGGGCACGGCCCACGGCGTCCCCCCCGAACAGGGAGGCACGGGCGAGATCACCCACCTGCTCGTGGCTCCCGCCGCCCAGGGCAGGGGGATCGGAAGGTCGCTCGTGGCGACGGCTGAGCAAGCCGCGGTGGCCGCCGGCCTGGGGGAGCTGGTCCTCGTGACCCCGGAGGACGAGTGGGGCGCCCGCCGCTTCTACGAGCGGACCGGTTGGAGCGCTGCGGGAGACGTGACCAGCCGCAGCGGCGAGCACTTCGTGCGCTACCGGCGGTGTCTCCAGCCCCGGCCCCCTAGCCGTCCGGGGTCTCCGTAGGGACCCATCCCACCCGGTGGGCCAGGGCCGCGGCCTCCAGCTGGCTGTTGACTCCCAGCTTGGAGAGGACCGATCGG
Organism: Actinomycetes bacterium; assembly: GCA_021846485.1. Lineage (GTDB taxonomy): Bacteria > Actinomycetota > Acidimicrobiia > Acidimicrobiales > Palsa-688 > JAKAQB01. Next base: position 4,393 of record JAJZWW010000090.1, on the reverse strand, counting down.
ATCTGGGTACGCACCGTGGCAACCGACACGTAGCCGGCCTCGGCGATCCGCTCGGCGCTCGTGCCGTCGACCAGCATGGCCAGCACGCGGACCTCGGCGCGGCTCAGGCTGCCGAAGGGAGCGAGGGCCCGGTCCCGCTCGACCCGGTGGACCTCCCAGGCCTCGAGCAGGCGGGTCTGCTCGACCTCGGCGGTCACCGGCTGGCCCACGAGCGCCGCCCACACGACCGACACGAGCCGGTCGAGATCAGCGGTCTTCGGCACCCAACCGACCGCCCCGAGCTCCAGGCACTGTCCGACCGCCCACTCGTCGGAGGTGCCCGAGACGATCACCACCCGGCAGCCGAGCGCGCTGAGCGGAGCAACCAGGGAAGTCCCGCGGCCCGCCTCGCCGAGGTCCAAGTCGACCAGCGCGACGCTGGGGCCCAGCCGGCAGAGCTCCTCGCGGACCTCGTCGAGGGCCACCGGGCGGGGAGCCACGGTCCTGAGCCCCTCGGCCTCCAACGCCGCCGACAGGGCAGCAGACATCAGCACATGGTCCTCGACCAGTGCCACGAGCGGCCCTGGCACCGGGCGGAGCTCGTGGCCACCGCTCATCGCCACCGGAGGCTACCCGGACCGAGGCACCCGAGGGTGGGGAAGGCGGTCGGCGGTCCTAGCTAGGTGGCTACAACCGGGGGAAGCTGACGGCCCTGGCCGAGCGCCGCCGGCGGCGAGGTCCACCCCAGCCGCGTGACGGTCCCCGGCGGGCTGCGACAGCCTGCGGGAAGCCCCCGACCCCGTCTCCCGACGGTGACCGCCGGCAGGGGTGGCTCGCCGGTTCTTCCGCCTCGGCGTCGCGCTCAGCCTCGCCGGGCCGCCTGCCGAGATGAGACCGTGGTCCTGTCCCCGCAAGAGGCACCCGGAGGTCCGGGCGCGCTCGGCAGCGAGCCGGCGCCCCCGCTGGCCGGCCGAGCCCAGCCCACCCCGGTCGACGTCCTGCGGGAGATCCTGCGTCGGGCCCGTGGGCTGACCAGCGCCCTGCACTGCCACGAGGTCCTGCGGCTGTCGGCCGAGACAGCCTGCCAGGTGCTCGGGTACCAGGCCTGCGGCGTCGCCCTCCGTGGGGAAGGCGGGACGTTCCGCTACGAGGCGCTAGTGGGGGGCTCCGCCGACGAAGAGCGCCAGCTGCGCCGCTGCGTGGTCAGTACCGGGGTCTACGAGGCGGTGGTCGACGCCTCGGTGGCCGTCGGCCCGGTCTACTGGCTACCGCCCGGCTCGAAGCTAGAAGACGACCCCGAGGTGGGCCCGGCGCTCCTGCGCACCGGGGTGAGCGGCCCGGCGGGCTCCTGGCAGGAGGGCTCCCTGCTCCTCGTCCCGCTGGTGGACGCCGGCGGGACCGCAGTCGGGTTCCTGGCCCCCGAGGACCCACGCAGCGGCGACCTGCCGGGCGCGGTCGAGGCGATGCTGCTCGGCAGCCTTGCCGAGCTGACCGAGATCGCCCTCGAGACGGTGTGCGCCCGGGAGGCGGCCCAGCAGGCGCGGGTGGTGGCCGAGACCCAGCGCCGGCAGCTGGAGGAGCTGCTGGCGGCCAGCGTCGCGGTTCGCGGACGAGACGCGCTCGACGACGTGCTGGGAGAGATCAGCCGGACCCTGACCAGAGCCGGCGGCTTCCGCCGGGCGGGCATCCACCTGCTCGAGGAGGACAGGCGCACGCTGCGGGTCCGCTGCACGGTAAGCCTCGAGGCTCCCGAGGACCGCCGCCTGCGCGACACGCCTTACACCCTCGACGAGATCGCCGCGGTGATGCAGCCCGACATGAGGGTGAGCCGCTCGTACCTTTTCGACCACCGGCGCCACGAGATGCCCGCCGAGCTCGACGCCAAGATGGTCAAGCCCGCACCGGACCCCGACTGGGTCGACGGGGCCTGGCACCCCCTGGACATGCTCACCGTCCCGCTGCTCGATCCCGACGGGGAGCTACTCGGGGTGCTCTCGGTCGACGAGCCGGTCTCCGGCCAGCTCCCCGGACCTCCCCAGGTTCGCACCGTCGAGATGTTCGCCGACCAGTGCTCGCTGGCGGTGGTCGAGGCCCGCCGCTACGAGAAAGCGCTCGCCGAGGCGGGCGCCGACCCGCTGACCGGCCTGGCCAACCGCCGAGCCTTGCTCACCAGGGCCGGCGAGATCCTCGCCGACGCCGAGCGCAGGAGGCTGCCCTGCACGGTGGGTTTCCTGGACCTCGACCACTTCAAGGAGGTCAACGACCGCTGGGGCCACGCAGTGGGCGACGAGGTCCTGGTCGAGGTGTCCCGGGCGATGGCGGAGCGGCTCCGCTCGAGCGACCTGGTCGCCCGCTACGGCGGGGAGGAGTTCGTCGTGGTCCTCCCGGGCACGCGCCTCGACAGGGCGGTTGGGATCATCGAGGGGCTCCGCCGGCGGGTCGCCGCCCTTGAGCTGCCCAAGCTCGGGCGACACCGGGTGAGCATCTCCGGCGGGGTCGCCCTGGTGCGCCCCGGCGAGACGCTCGCCGAGGTCTTCGCCCGGGCCGACGCGGCGCTCTACGCGGCCAAGAACGCCGGCCGGGACCGCCTGAGCGTCGCCGACGCAGCCTGAGCCGCTCCGAGCCGCTCCGAGCGGGTCATGAGCTGGACGTTTCCCATGCCAACACGTGTTGGACTGAGTCGAATAGTCCCTCTACCTGCGGTTTCGCGCTCTCATCGTCGCAAGCCCTGCTGGGCCGTGGGTGCTTGTTTCGGTAGATCCGGTAGAAGATCTTCCTGTCTCCCACCGCCACACGAGCCCGCAGCACCCCAGCCAACCGTCTGCCAGTCGACGCTGGCGCGATACGTGGTAGTGGCGGAGCGGAACGGAGCATGCCGTGGCGGAGCGCCGAACGGCTATCGATCTTGGGCTCCGTGGACACTGTCTCTTGCTCCCGGATACGGTCGCCGTTCTGTTACGTGATAGGGACGCGCAGCCGATCGCGGTGCAAGGCCAGGTCTCAGCTCGGTCGTGGGTCGGAGGTGGTGGTGAGGGCGGCCAGGTCGGCAGTGACGTAGGCGAGCATCCCGGCGGGGAAGTCGCTCACCGTGCCGGAGGGCAGCTGGCGGGCGGTCTGGGCGAGGAGCGCAGCAACCGCGCTGGCGGCGGTGGTGACGGCGTCGAGGTCCAGCTCGGCGACGGTCGCCTGCATGGCGGCGGGGAGAAGCTCGGGGGCGAAGTCGAGGATGCTGGTCAGCCCAAACTGGGGGTCGCGGACACCGAGGGCGACGGCGACGAGCTTCCACAGCTCGTCGCGGGCGGTGCCGAGACGGGCGTGCGCCTCCCACGGCGAGCGGCGCCGCAGGTACTTGCCGACATCGGCGAGGGCTGCGCAAGCGAGGAACGCCCACTCCCGCACCGTGGACGAGGCGACGTCGGGCGCTGGCCCGGCGGCGCACACCGCTCCGTGCGGGTCGTAGAGGACCACCGTGTCGGCAACGAAGCCAGCCGTGGCTGGGCCGAAGACCAGGTCGATCTGGCTGCGGTAGGCGTATTATTAGACGAAGATCCGCTGATGGCCGCCGGGGAGGCGGTAGGAAAGGATGTCGACCGCCTCGCCCAGCGCAAGGAACGCTCGGCGGACCCGCTCGACGGAGCCGTCCTCGCCGGGGTCGTCGACGCCGAGGGCGAGGTCCAGGTCGGAAAGCGCGTCGGCGGTGCCTCGGGCCAGCGAGCCGCCGACCACCAGCCAGGCCACCGAGGTGTCCTGCTGCAGAAGGCGACCAGGCCCTCCAACAAGTGCCGCTGGGCGACGAGTCGCTCGGGGAGTGCCTCGACCCAGGCCCGCCCGGTCCGCTTGCTCATCAGGGTCACGATAGGTTCCTGAGCCCCGCCCGCGAAGCGCCGCCCGTTGTTGAGAACCGCCGACGCCAGGCTGCTCGACGCACGGCGCGACCGCCGATCAGGTCAGATCCCCGGGTTAGACCTGTCCACGAAGACGTGGCCGGCCGCGGCGGAACCCGAAGCTCAGCGACCGGTTTCCCCCGCGCACATCCTGCACACTGTACGCATGCCCTACGCAGGCTGATAAGACCCCGCGAAAAACACCCGAGAAACTCGCACCCGCGACAAGCGCCAGAACGCGAAACCGCCGGTCAGGCGCCTGCACCCCTGCACGAGATGCACGCCCGACCAGCGGTCGTGGTGGTGGTGGCGGTGGCGAGGGCTGGATTTGAACCAACGACCTTCGGGTGCTGGGCCGGAAGGCCAACCGCGGCGCGCGCGGACGGCCGGAGCACCTCGCGGGGCGCCGGTGCAGAGAAGGAACTGGTAAGGTAGGCGGCTGGCTCGACCGTCACCGGTAGGTCGGGCAGGCTCAGTCCCTTTGGTTTCCCGCTGGGTGCATGGTTTCTGCCTCGCCATGGGTGTTAGCT
>JAJZWW010000089.1 GCA_021846485.1 Actinomycetes bacterium | reverse complement strand
TTGCTGATCGCTCCGCTGATGAACGGCTGGACCGCCCCCATCATCAGCAGATGTCCTCGGTAGTGGATCGTGTTGTCGCCCATGGAACAGGCGAACACCGCCAGGTGCTCTGCCGACACGTGGGGGGCCCCGAGGATCGACTTGTGCCCGTCCACGTAGGCGATGACGTCGGCGACCTGGCTGTCGGCGTAGCCGAGCCGTCCGAGGGCCCGGGGGACCGTCTGGTTGACGATCGACATCGTCCCGCCGCCCACGAGCTTCTTGGTCTTCACCAGTCCGAGGTCCGGCTCGATGCCGGTGGTGTCGCAGTCCATGAGCAGCCCGATGGTGCCCGTGGGAGCCAGGACGCTCGCCTGGGCGTTGCGCACCCCGAAGTGCTCGGCGGTCTCCACCGCGAGGTCCCAGGACTCCTGGGCTGCGGAGAGGAGCTCGGGCGGGACGAGCTCCTCGTCGATGCGAGACGCCGCCTCCCGGTGCATGCGCAGCACTCCGAGCATGGCGTCGCGGTTGTCGGTGTAGCCGGCAAACGGACCCATCCGCGCCGCGGTACGCGCCGAGGTGGCATAGGCGTGCCCGGTCAAGAGCGCGCTGAGCGAGGCGGCCCAGGCGCGACCCTCGTCGGAGTCGTAGGGCAGCCCCTGGGCCATGAGCAGCGCCCCGAGGTTGGCGTAGCCGATGCCGAGCTGGCGGAAGCGCCGGGAGCTCTCGGCGATCTTCTCGGTCGGGTAGTCGGCGTTGCCGACCAGGATCTCCTGGGCGGTGAAGACCACTTCCACCGTCGAGCGGAACCCCTCGACGTCGAAGGTCCCCTCGCCGTCGAGGAACTGGAGCAGGTTGAGGCTGGCGAGGTTGCAGGCCGAGTTGTCCAGGTGCATGTACTCCGAGCAGGGGTTGCTGGCATTGATCCGCCCCGAGTTGGGGGCGGTGTGCCACTTGTTGATCGTCGTGTCGAACTGCAGGCCGGGATCGGCGCACTGCCATGCCGCCTCGGCGATCTCCCGGAACAGCCCCCGGGCCTTGACCGTCTGCAGGACCGTCCCGTCGGTGACCGCCCGCAGGTGCCAGTCCCCGTCGGCGATGACCGCCTTCATGAACTCGTCGTCGACCCGGACCGAGTTGTTGGCGTTCTGGTACTGGATGGAGTGGCTGTCCCTGCCGTCGAGGTCCATGTCGAAGCCGGCGTCCCGCAGGGCGCGAGCCTTGCGCTCCTCGATCGCCTTGCACCACACGAAGTCCTGGATGTCGGGGTGGCCGACGTCGAGGATGACCATCTTGGCGGCCCGGCGGGTCTTCCCCCCGCTCTTTATGGTGCCGGCTGAGGCGTCCGCGCCGCGCATGAAGCTGACCGGACCCGAGGCCGTGCCACCGCCGCGCAGTCCCTCCCTGGAGGAGCGGATCCGCGACAGGTTGACGCCGGCCCCGGAGCCCCCCTTGAAGATGATGCCCTCCTCGGTGTACCAGTTGAGGATCGAGTCCATCGAGTCCTCCACCGACAGGATGAAGCAGTTGTGGACCCGCAGTCCGCCGCTCAGGTACTCGCCGCTCTCGGTCTGGATGTCGTAGACCGGCCGGGCTCCCAGCTCCTCGACGGACCCCACCTCGAGGATCTCGACGTCCCCGTCCGGACGGCCGGCCTCGTCGAGGGCCCCCTCCAGCCGCTCGGTCCGGGCCGGGTCGAGGAAACCGACCTCCGCCGCGAAGCGGGCCCTCCCCCCGGGCCCCTCGACGACCACCGACCAGCCGTCATCGTCCCTCCCGGCGCACGCCAGGATCCCGAAGCGACCGAGCAGCCGCTGCACGCCATGCGCGCGCGCCTCGCTCCCGGCGTCGAGGCCCACCCGCAGTCCACCCTCCCCCGCCGCGAGGTACCCGCATGCCTGGTACAGGCTGCGCAGGTATCCCCGCACGACCGGCAGGGGAGCGGAGAGCAAGCGGGCGGGCAGCTCTGCAGGCCCAGAGCCGTCGGCTGCGGCCAGGCCCCAGCGGGCGAGGAAGTCCCCCACTCCACCGGCCACCAGCCGGGTGCGCCAGCCGTCGGCCAGCTCCTCGAGCAGCGGCCGGCAGCCGGGGAAGGCTCCCTCGAGCGCCTCGGCCACCCAGGCCCGCTCGTCGGGGTCGACGGTGCGCAGCTCGATGGCCGGCTCGCCTCCACCGGGTCCCCGGCCATCGGCCTGGAACCAGCCGGCGACAGCCGCCTCGGCCAGCTCCCGCCGGGTGATCTCCCCCGACCCGTAGGCCTCTGTGCGGTGCCAGGCCAGCCGGTCCCCGGGGTGCAGCTCGCCAGCCGGGACGAAGCGCCCGCCGCCCCCCTCCTGCGCCCGCCACACCAGGTGGTCGGCGGTCACCTCCAGGTCCAGCCCCACGGCGGTGCGCAGGCGGAGCACCGGCTTGGTGCCGTTGGCCTTCACCGCGACGACCCGGGTGACCCCCCGGGCGTCGTGGACCTTGGCGCCGACCGCTGCGTCCTCCACCAGCCTCCCGATGGGCACCAAGCCGTCGGGAGTGCTGACCAGGGCGTCGTATGGCTGGCAGGCCGACGCCTGCTGGGGGACCCCGGCGACGCCGATGTTGAACCACACCGGAGAGTTGAACGCAGCCCGCTGGTGCACCACCGCGTACTTGAGCTCGTCGCTGAACACCTGCGCCTCCGCCTCGTCGACGAAGTAGCCGTCCTTGCGCCCCCAGACGGTGATCGTGCCGACCACCCGGTCGACCACCTGGCGCAGCGACCACTCCCGCTCCGGCGTCCCGAGCGTGCCCCGAAAGTACTTCTGGGCGAGGATGTTGGTGGCGTTGACGCTCCACGTGGAGGGAACCTCGACGCCGAGCTGCTCGAAGGCCACCGCCCCGGTGGCCCAGTGGCTGATGCGCGCGTCCCGGCGCTCCCAGGTGACTGTGTCGTAGGGGTCCTCTCCGGCGGTGGTGAACACCCGGCGGATGCCGATGCCCGTGCGCTCGGGGGCGATGGCCATTGCTTCGATCTCCTCGTCCTTGCCGGGGCTGGTGCGGCCCGGCGGGCCGACCACTGCTCCCCTGCTTCCCTATCGACCACAACCTGTAGTGGTCGGCACGGGTGTCGTTCGGCCGAGACCACAAGATGCGGTTCAGTAATTACACCACTGTCGTTCGGTCCCTGTCAAGGGGCAGGTGCCATGCCCTCCCTCGGGCCCGCCGGCCCCCCTCGGCGGGACCAACCGCCACGGTAGGTGCGCTCCCCTGGGGACCGACAGTGGACGGCCCTGGGGATTCGTCGGAACCCGGGAGGATCGGCCGGACCACGCAGATCGGCCGGCCGCGACGTGTTTGCCACAAGCCAGGCGGGGTAGAGTGAGAGAGGCCGTCGGAGCTGCCCCCTCGGCGGCCTTGCCCCGGTGCCGGCCTCTCCAGTCCCCGCCCCTTCGACGGGGAGGCTGCGCCGGGGCTCCCCACCGGGGGACCCAGGCGGTGACGTAGGATCCGGCCATGACGAGCTTCGCCCAGCAGGAGCGCCGTGACCTCTCGGAGCTGCTCGAAGAGGTCGGGCCCGACGCACCGACGCTCTGCGAGGGCTGGCGCACCCGGGACCTGGCTGCCCACCTGGTCCTGCGTGAGGGCAGGCCAGACGCCGCCTTGGGCATAGTCGTGCCCCGCCTCGCCGGCCGGACCGCCGACCTGCAGGCGCGCATCGCCTCCCGACCGTGGCCCGAGCTGGTCGAGACCTTCCGCTCGGGTCCGCCACGGGCCCTCAGACCGCTCGACGCCACCATGAACACCGTCGAGATGTTCGTCCACCACGAGGACGTCCGCCGGGCCCGGTCCGACTGGTCGCCCCGCCCGCTCGCCCCCGATGCCGAGGACCTCCTCTGGCGGCGCCTGCGGACCGTGGCCCGGCTGCTGTTCCGCAGGGCCGGCGTGCACGTCGAGATCGAGGCCACCGGCAGGGGCCGGGTGAGCTGTGGCTCGGGCGCCGAGACCGTCCGGGTGAGCGGACCACCCTCGGAGCTGGTGCTGCTGGCCTTCGGTCGCGCGGAGCACGCGAAGGTCGACGCCGACGGCCCTCCGGGCGCCTTCGAACGACTGAAGGCGGCGCGCCTCGGTCTCTAGCCCGACACCTAGCCGGCGGCGCTCGGGCGCAGCCGGCGGGCGCCGCTCAGGACCAGCTCGCTCCAGCGGCGGTCGACGATGCGAACGAGGGCGGTCAGGCGGGCAGGCTCGACTACCCGAGCTTGGTGAGCGCCCGGCGCAGGTTACGGACCGCCTGGTTGATCCGCTGCTCGTTCTCGATCAGCGCGAAGCGCACGAATCCCTCGCCACCGGCGCCGAATCCGACCCCCGGGGAGGTGGCCACCTCGGCGTCGACCACCAGGTGCTTGGCGAACTCGAGCGATCCCATCTCCCGGTAGGGCTCGGGGACCGGGGCCCAGACGAACATGGTCCCCTTGGGGCGCTCCAGGGGCCAGCCGATCCGCTCCAGCCCGTCGCAGAGGGTGTCACGGCGCGACAGGTAGACGGCGTTGACCTCCGAGGGGTAGTCGGGGGCTTCGTTCATCGCCACGATGGAGGCGATCTGGATGGGCTGGAAGGTGCCGTAGTCGAGATAGCTCTTGAGCTTGGTGAGCGCCTGGACGATCTCCGCGTTGCCTACGAGGAAAGCGACCCGCCACCCGGCCATCGAGAAGCTCTTGGTGAGGGTGTAGAGCTCGACGGCCACCTCCTTCGCGCCGGGCACCTCGAGCACCGACGGGGGGCGAAAGCCGTCGAAGGCGGTCTCGGCGTACGCGAAGTCGTGGACCAGCACCACCTCGTGCTCGCGCGCCCAGGCGACCAGCTGCGCCATCCACGCGAGCTCGACGCACTCGGTGGTCGGGTTGTGCGGGAAGCTGAACACCACCACCCGCGGCCGGGGCCAGGTGCGCTCCCAGCTGTCGCGCAGGTTGGCGAAGAAATCCTCCCGGGACCCGAGGCGCACCTGCTGGACGTCGGCCCCGGCGAACAGCGGAGCGTAGATGTGGATCGGGTAGCTCGGAGTGGGCACCAAGGCGGTGTCGCCCGGGCCGACGAGGGTCCACATCAGATGCGACAGCCCCTCCTTGGCGCCGATGGTGGTGACGACCTCCCGGTCGGGGTCGAGCTCGACGTCGAAGCGCGCCCGGTAGCGGTCGGCCACCGCCAGGCGCAGCTTGGGGATGCCCCGCGAGGCCGAGTAGCGGTGGTTACGGGGGTTGCGGGCAGCCTCGGCCAGCTTGGCCACGGCGACCTCGGGGCTCGGGATGTCGGGGTTGCCGAAGCCCATGTCGATCACGTCGCGCCCGACCCTGCGGGCTTCGTCCCGCAGCCCGTTGATCACCGCGAAGACATACGGCGGCAGCCCGGTGATGCGGCGGAACTCCATCCGAGCACGCTAGCGCCCCGCGTGGGCGAGCAGCGCCGCGCCTACCGCCCCGGCCCGGGCACCGAGCGCAGCGGGCAGGATGCGGACCTCCCGCTGCGCGCCACCCTCGACGAGACGAGGAAAGGCCTCGCGCAGCGGCGCGAACAGCGCGTCGCCGGCTTCGACCAGGCCACCGCCGACGACGACGACCTCGGGGTCGAAGGCGTTGACCAGGTTGGCCACGCCGAGCGCCAGCCACCAGGCCAGCTCGGCGAGCACCTCCCGGGCGTCGGGCTCGCCCGCCGCGGCTCCGGCGGTGACATGCTCGCCGCGCACCGCCTCGGGATCTCCGCCGGCCCGGGCGACCAGGCCCGGGGCCCGACCCGCGACCGCGGCATCGCGTCCGAGCCGACCGAGGGCCTCCCCCGAGGCGTAGCGCTCCCAGCAGCCCCGCTGCCCGCAAGGACAAGGCGGGCCGTGCGGGTCGACGATCATGTGCCCCCACTCGCCGGCGAAGCGCCTGGCGCCTTCCACCAGCCGGCCGCCGCTCACGATCCCCCCGCCGATGCCCGTGCCGAGGGTGACCATCACCACGTCCGCGGCGCCCGCCGCCGCACCGGCTGCGTGCTCCGCCCACGCTGCCGCGGTGGCGTCGTTGCCGACCCAGCAGCCCACTGCTCCGAAGGTCGCAGCGACCTCCGCGGCCACCGGGGTGCCGACCAGCGCGGGGAGGTGGGCGGAGAACCGCACCGTGCCCGACGCGTCGACCAGACCGGGGAAGCCGACCCCCACCGAGCCGGGCGGTTCGTCACCGAGCAGCCCGCTCACCACTGCTCCCAACGCGCCGAGCAGCTGCCCGCGCCTGGACGGGGTGGGCACCCGCAGCTCGCTGCCGTCGTCGAGGCGGTGGGCGAGGATCTTGGTCCCACCGATGTCGACGCCGACCGCCGGCCCGGAGCGGGTCAGAGCCGGGCCCGGAGGCGGCGCATGCGGGCCAGCCAGGCGGTCCGGTCCGCCACCTTGGCCGCCTCGTAGTCCCGCACCTGCGGGTGGGGGGTGACGAGGAACTCCCCGGAGCGCAGCGCGGCCACCACCGCCTCGGCGACCTCGGCCGGCTGGATGATCTCCCCGCTGGCGTCGAGCTCCCGGCGGCTGCGCTCGTCGCCACCGGCAACCATCGGCGTGCGCACCCCCTGGGGCGCGAGGCAGTGGAGCGTCACTCCCCGCCCCCCGTACTCGACCGCCAACCACTCCGCGACCGCCACCGAGGCGTGCTTGGTGACGGTGTAAGGGGCCGACTGCATCATCATGAGCAGCCCGGCGGCCGAGGCGGTCACCACGAAGCTCCCCCGGCCCCGGCCGGCCATGCCGGGCAGCACCGCCCGGGCGGCGTGAACGTGGGCCATGACATGCACCGCCCAGGACCGCTCCCAGTCCCCGTCGTCGCCGAGGCCCCTGCCGGCGGCGATCCCCGCGTTGGAGCAGTACACCTCGACCGGCCCGAGAGCCGCCTCGACCCGGGCGACGGCGGCCGCGACCGCCGGGCCGTCGGTCACGTCGACCTCGACGTGGAGCTCCCCGGGACCCTCGGTGCCCGGGAGGTCGAAGGTCGCCACCCTCGACCCGCCGGCAGAGAGGCGCCCGGCGAGCGCCGCTCCGATACCGCTGGCCCCGCCGGTCACCACCGCGACCCCCCACTCCGGCTGCTCGGGCACCCGGCAACCCTACCGAGGAGGAACTTCTCTGTGACCGAGGACCGCTCAGCCGGCGACCCCTGCCGCGGCGGACGCCCGGCCCTCCAGCCGGGTCTGGCGGACCAGGGTCGTCAGCCCGACGCCGAGCACGCTCACCATGACGAGCACGAGGGGGAGGCCGAGATGGTCGAGGTTGTGCAGGTGGATGCCCGTGGCCAGGCCTCGCCCCGCGAGGCGCGGGAAGGCCAGGCCGAAGGCGCCGCCGGCGACGAAGGCGACCCCTCCCCAGGTCAAGGTGTTGCTCGCGGTGTGCAGCGCCACCCGCCGGATGGCCTCGGCGTCGAGGCCGCGCCGGGCGGCCACCAGCCCGAACAGCCCGCCGGCGAGCACCTGCACCACGGTCGTGCCCAGCCCGAAGAACGCTCCGGGGACCCACCCCCAAGCAGCGCTGTGCTCGGCGGGCGCCAGCACGGTGTAGACGATGATCGCGAAGGCGCCGAAGCCCCATCCGGCCACGAAGCCGTGCACCGCCGGCATCCACGGCCGCGTATCGCGCAGGATCTCCTCGCTGGCCTCCCCGCCGGCGGGGTCGCGAGCAGGGTGTCCCCGCAGCCCGAAGAAGTGGAGGTGCACCGTCCTGCGCCGGCGCAGGATCGTCACCCCGGCGGCGACCATCACCGCTCCCACGACCAGGTACACCACGTCGTCGACCGACCCGAAGGTGAACAGCCGCGACAGGCCGAACCAGGCCAGCTCGCTGGCCAGAGCCCGCTGGAGGGTGAAGGCGAGGGAGAAGACGAGGCCGCTGCGCAGGCCGCGCCGGGTCGAGTACCCGCCGACCGCGTAGCTGAAGGTGATCGGCCAGGTGTGCTCGTCGGGGGTGATGCCGTGGAGCATGCCGAGCAGGAAGGCGGTCACCACGATCGCCAGCCCCGCGACGTGCGCCGGGTCCCAGAGGTTGAGCCCCGCCACGATCCCGCTGACCACAGCTGATCCTCCTCGACGACGGGGGCGAGCCTCACTCGCCTCTCTGAGACCAAGTATCATAGCCGAAACCAGGCGCAGGAGCGTCCGACCCGGACCTGGTCTCTCTCTCGTTACGCTGTGGCGGTGGCCAGCGACGCGGTGCGGAGCCGGATCCTCGCAGCCGGGCAACGCATCACCCCGCAGCGCGACGTGATCGCCCAGCTGTTGGAAGCGGCGTCCCGACCGCTCGGCGCGACCGAGCTGTGCGCGGCCGTGGCCGCCGAGGACCCCCGCATCGGGAGGGCCACCGTGTTCCGCACCCTCGCCGCGCTCGAGCAGGCGGGGATCGTCGCTCAGGTGTCGCTGCCCGGCGGGCAGACCGGCTACCTGCTCTGCGGCACCGACGGCCACCACCACCACCTGGTGTGCCAGGGCTGCGGCGGCGTCGACGACGTGCTGGAGGCCGCGGTGTCCCCGTTCCTCCGCCGGCTCGAACGCGACCACCGTTTCCGGGTCGACCACGCCAGCTTCACCATCTACGGCACCTGCGCCCGCTGCGCCGGGCCCGGCGTCCCCCGCTCCGCCCGCTCCACGCCGGCGCGCTAGGCCTTTCCCCTCGTCCTCGCTCGGCGTCTCAGCCTGGATCGATCGACGTGACCATGGTCTGCAGGCCGGGCGGGGCCAACGGCTCCGGGGCCGGCAGCTCGGCGAAGGTCGTCAAGGTGAGCAGCCGAGCCGGCCGGGCGGGCCGCCGAGCTCGACCACGGTGCCCCCGGCGGCGCCAGCTGTCAAGGGGGTGGATCTCGGGTGGGAGCCGGCGGGGCGACGCCTGCGACGGGTGGGTGTCGCACCCTCCCGCGAGGATGGCGACATGACCCTCACCATCGACACCCTCACCATCGACTGCCGCGACTGCGAGATGCGAGCCACCCCGGCGTGCGACGACTGCGTCGTGTCGTTCGTCTGCGGGCGGGAGCCGGACGACGCCCTGGTGATCGACGCCGACGAGGCGCGAGCGGTGCGGCTGCTCGGCCGGGCGGGCCTGGTGCCCGAGCTGCGCCACCGGCGGCGGGGTCCGTCGCTCCCGGGGGACCGGTTGGTAGGTTGAGGGGTCTTGGGCCCGCTTCGAGGGCCTCCCGGACATTCCTCGGGAGTCGTCGGTGCTGCAACTCCATATCGTGGGCGTGGACCTGCGCTCCAGGGCCCTGCTGCTGTCGGACCGCACCGACGGGCGGGGTGGGAGGTTCTGGGTGCGGGTGGACGCCGGCGTGCTCGGCGAGCTCCACCGGCTCCAACGGGCGGTCGACGAAGCCGGCGAGGACCCCGCGACCCCCGACGGCTGGGACGCCGCCGGCGGCGCGCTGGACGTCCCCGGGTCTCGCTCCGGGCGGTCGCGCAGCTCCTTGTCGCCCCGCGAGATCCAGGCACGCCTCAGGCAGGGACGGACCGTCGAGGAGGTGGCGAGCGAGGCAGGCGTCGAGCTCGCCTGGATCGAACGCTTCGCCGCACCGGTCCGCGCGGAGCAGCGGGCCGCGGTCGAACGGGCAGGGTCCCTGCGGTGGGTCTCCCCCACTGGGCAACCCTCCGGCCTGCCGCTCGCCGAGGCGGTGCGGCGCAACCTGGTGCGCCTGGGGCTGCGGGTCACCGCCGCAGAGCTCGGTGAGCACTGGTCGGCGTGGCACCGAGGCGAGGAGGAGTGGGTGATCCGCCTGGAGTGCGACACCCCGGCCGGACCGGTCGAGGCCGAGTGGGTCGTCGACTTCGCCGAACGGGCGCTCTCGGCAGGTAATCTCCAGGCCGCCGATCTCGCCTTCGCCGAGGAGGTCGGCGCCGCGCCGGGGGCGGTCACCGCCCGACCCGAGCCCGGCTGAGCCGGGGTCCGGACCCGACGGGGCCGCGCCGCGTGGAGCGCTGAGCAGCTGTCGCGAAAACTACCTTCTGGAGGCGGTGACCGGCCGTTCGCAAGCAGGTCTTCCTGACTACTCGTGGCGCGTCATGTAGGGGCGGACGGCCGATCACCGCCTTCACGCGGGTTTTGCGACAGCT
>JAJZWW010000088.1 GCA_021846485.1 Actinomycetes bacterium | reverse complement strand
CGCCGGCGAAACTACAGACCGCAGCGGTTCGTGTCCAGTCCTCTGCCAGCAGCCCCACCGGGCCCCGGGGTGTCCGCAGCCAACCTCGGCTCAGCCGGGCCCGGCCACCCCCTGGTTCACCGAATACTTACGGCGGGTTTCTTGTTCGAGGTGACCATGGGCTTCTCCAGGGCCGTGCGTGTGAGCGACCGAGGCAAAGTCGAGTCTTCGAGTTCCTCGCCGCCGACGGGAGCCTCAACCGCGCCGGCCGAGAAGGGCTCCGAAGGACAGCGCAGCATTGATCCGCAGCCTGCCCGCACCTCTCGACGTGGCCGATGATCGACCGTCAGACCCGGACAAGATCGTCTGTGAGCTTCGCTAAACGTCGTGCCACAGGCGTGCCACACCGACCGGAGAATGGGGGGCGACGAAGGTTCCCTATCTACTGGCCGCCAGTGGGGACTTCTCGTGTCCGCCAGCGGGGAGCTTCGTGACCGTCTACGGGGAGGATCTCATGGCCGCCGACATAGGTGGTGGTGAAGCTCATGAGCTTGTTGACCAGGGAAGGCGAGCGAGTCGTTGCGAGTGATGTCGGTGAGATCGGGATCCCCAGCTTGTGGGCCTCCTCGGTCAACTCCCGGTAGCTCCACGCCAGTGTCGGCGCGTCCCCAGGGCGGGCCGAGTGTGGCTCGGCGTGGGAGGACCTCGGTGCCGGTCGCGGCAACTGGGTGCGTAGAGCCGAAGTGGGTGCGTAGAGCCGAAGTGGGTGCGCTCGGGGCCTTGATCGGGCATCGAATGCACCCAGCTCCCCCAATACCCCCAGTTCCGGACGGCCCGCCGCCCCAGTAACTACACGCATGAGATCAGCGCGAGGATGCCCTGGCTTCGGCGTGGCGAGCCATCCGGACACAGGCGCCCAGAACGACAGCCGTCGTCGCCAAGGACGGGTGTCGGCATCGGCGACCCAGCCCTCGGCCTGCTTGCGGCAGCCGCCAACACTCGAGGGTGCGGGCCTCGAGCGAGAGGCGCCGCACCCGGCCGGTCTTGGCCGGGGAGACGACCGGTGTCCGGGCTCCTACTCGGTCTCGGTGCCTCGTGCCACCGCTGACCTCGCCAGCGACACCGTGCCGGCCGCAGCTGTCAGGGCTGGTCCAGTGGACAAGCCGGGGCGCAGGTCATAGGCTCATCACTGCCAGGAGGGATGCGAGAGCGGCCGAATCGGACGGTCTCGAAAACCGTTGTGTCCCTTGGGCACCGTGGGTTCAAATCCCACTCCCTCCGCCGCAAGGGGTCACGCCGAGAGGTCGAGCCCGCGCAGTGACGAGGTCCCCCGGTCCGGCGGGCTCCGGGTGCCGGACCGGGGACCTCCCCGTCACGGGGGACCGTGGTCCGACGCCTACAGACGACGTGGTGGCACCTGGCGGCACCACCGCAGCCTTGGTCCGCGCCGCCACCGTCGACTGCCGGGCTCCTACGGTCGGGGCGGCCGGGCCGACAGGACCCGGCCGCCCGACTACCGGTTACGGGCCCGCTCGTCGAGGCGGGCCGCGTAGGCGGCCGCTTCGCTCCGGCGAGACATCCCGAGCTTGGTGAGGAGCCGGGAGACGTAGTTCTTCACGGTCTTCTCCGCCAGGTACATCTCGGCGGCAATCTGGCGGTTGGTGAGGCCGTCGGCGATGAGGCCGAGGATCCGCTGCTCCTGGCGGCTGAGGGCACCGAGCGGACCGGGAGAAGGGGCGGGGTGGCGGAGCCGCTCTAGTACCCGCGCGGTCAGGGCCGGGTCTAGAAGGCTCTCGCCGGCCGCCACGCGGCGCAGGCCTCTGACGAGGTCCTGGCCGCGGACCTGCTTCAGGAGGTAGCCGCACGCCCCGGCCATGAGCGAGGCGAACAGCGCCTCGTCGTCCGCGAAGCTGGTGAGCATCACGCAGGCCACCTCGGGGTGGACCGAGCGGATCTCGCGGCACACCTCGATCCCGCTGGGCCCCTCTGGGTCACCTAGTCGCACGTCGAGCAGGGCGA
Source organism: Actinomycetes bacterium (assembly GCA_021846485.1). Lineage (GTDB taxonomy): Bacteria > Actinomycetota > Acidimicrobiia > Acidimicrobiales > Palsa-688 > JAKAQB01. The sequence continues at coordinate 8,073 of JAJZWW010000088.1, read as the reverse complement.
CGTCGGGACGGGTCGCCGGGACGCGGGCGAGCGCCTCGGCCGCGCTGGCCGCCTCCCCCACCACGTCCAGACCGTCCTCTTGGCCGAGCAGGTCACGGATGCCCCGGCGCACCAGCTCGTGGTCGTCGAGCAGGAAGATCCGCACGCCCACCTCGCGATCCTGCCCGCTGGAACGCTCTGCGCGCACCCCCGCTACCGTCGGGACATGCGAGGACCAGCACCCGGCGCCGGCCCGCCCTCCCCCGGGAAGCGTCGATGGTCGCCGGCGGCGGACGACGACGTGCGCCTCTTCGACCCGTGGAGCTGACCGGGGTGGAGCTGAGGCGGGTGCGCCTCCCGCTCGTGGACCCCTTCGCCAGCTCCCTCGGGGTCGAGACCGAACGCCTCGCCCTGCTCGTGCGAGCGGTAACCCCCGCGGCAGAGGGCTGGGGCGAGTGCGTAGCGGCGACCGAGCCGCTCTACTCCTCCGAGCACCTCGAAGGGGCCGAGGACGTGATCCGCCGGTTCCTCCTACCGATGCTGGCCTCCCGGCCCTGGTCGTCGGCCGGGGAGCTGGCCAGCGTGCTGGCACCGGTCAAGGGGCACCGGATGGCCAAGGCGGCGGTCGAGACCGCCGTGCTGGACGCCGAGCTGCGCGCCTCGGGGATGTCGCTCGCCGCGCACCTGGGCGCCGTCCGGCGGCGGGTCGCCTCCGGCGTCGCGGTCGGCATCGCCTCGTCGCTCGACGCGCTCGTCGACCAGGTGGCCGCCCACCTCGACGCCGGCTACCTGCGAGTGAAGCTCAAGATCAGGCCCGGCTGGGACCTCGAGCCGGTACGGGCGGTGCGGGAACGCTTCGGCGACGTGGCCCTCCAGGTGGACGCCAACTCCTCCTACACCCTCGCCGACACTCGGATGCTCGCCGCTCTCGACCCCTTCGACCTGCTCCTCGTCGAACAGCCCCTCGCCGAGGACGACCTCCGGGGTCACGCTGAACTGGCCCGCCGGATCCGCACCCCGGTCTGCCTCGACGAGTCGGTGACCTCCGCCCGCGTGGCGGCCACGGCGATCGCCCTGGGCGCTTGCTCGGTGGTCAACGTCAAAGCCGGCCGGGTGGGCGGCTACCTGGAGGCCCGCCGGGTCCACGACGTCTGCGTCGCCAACGGCGTGCCGGTCTGGTGCGGGGGGATGCTCGAGACCGGCATCGGGCGAGCGGCCAACGTGGCCCTGGCCGCCCTGCCGGGATTCACCCTGCCCGGAGACCTGTCCGCTTCGGAGCGCTACTTCCCCACCGACCTCACCCCGCCGTTCGTGCTCGACGACGGCCATCTGCGAGTCCCCGAGGGCGCCGGCATCGGCGTCGACCCGCTCGCCGAGGTGCTCCGGGAGGTGACCGTCTCCAGCGAGTGGGTCCCCCTGCGAGGCGCCTGACCGGAACATCAGCCCCCACCGGACCGGCGCCCGGGCGCGGCCAGCGAGGCCGGCCGCGCGGCGCGCCCGCCTACGGTGACCCAGCGAGGGGTACCCGCCACTCGAGATGGGTGCCGCCCCCGGGCCGGGCGCAGAGATCGCAGCTCCCGCCCAGTGCCTCGGCCCGGCTCACCATGTTGGGTATCCCGCTCCCCCCTGACCCGCCGGTCTTCGCTGCGGTCCCGCCGGCCCGGTAGCCGACGCCGTCGTCGGCGACCGCCAGGGTGAGGGCCACGTCGGCGGCCGTCAACGAGACCGCGACGTGCGAGGCGCCGGCGTGCCGGGCCACGTTGGACAGGGCCTCCCGGAGGGCGGCGAGGACGTCGCCGCCGACGTGGGCGGGGACCGCGTCGACCGGCCCGTCGAGGCGCACTGCCGGGTCGAAGCCGAGACTCCTGCGGGCCTCGGCGCATACTGCGATCACCTGGGCGCGCAGCACCGCCGCTGCCGCCGCTGGTGGCTCGAGGGCGAAGATCGTGGTGCGGATCTGACGGATGGTCTCGTCCAGGTCGTCGGTCGCGCCGCGCAGGCGCTCGGCGAGCGCCGGGTCGGCTGCGGCGGCACCCTCGGCGGCCTGGAGCGAGAGGGCGACCGCGAAGATCCTCTGGATGACCGTGTCGTGCAGGTCGCGGGCAATGCGCTCGCGGTCCTCGGCGAGGGTCAGCTGGCGGATGCGCTCCTGGAGGCGGGCGTTCTCGACGGCCCCTCCGGCGGCGACCGCCAAGGCGGTGACCAGCTGCTGGTCCTCGTCGCTGAACTCCCCGCCGTCGCGCTTGTCGGTCAGGTAGAGGATGCCGAACACCTGGCCGCGAACCCTTACCGGCGCCCCGAGGAAGCTGGACATCGGCGGGTGGCCCGGGGGGAAACCGACCGACTCGGGATGGGTCGCGAGGTCGGCGATCCTGATGGCCTCGGGCCGGCGGACGAGCAGGCCGAGGAGGCCCATCCCCTTGGGGAGCGAGCCGATCCGCGCGACGGTCGCGGGGTCCATGCCGTAGTGGACGAACTCCGACAGACCCTCGCCGCCGGGCGCCAGCACTCCGAGCGCCCCGTAGCGCGCGCCGGCGAGCTCGACGGCCGCCCGGACCATCCGCTCGATCAGGACGACCCGGTCGAGGTCGGACTCGACGAGCAGCACCGCGTCGAGCAGGGCGTGCAGCTTGGCAGGGTCCCGCACCCGGTGGTAGGGCACCGGGTGATCATTGCAGGCGCCCGGTCCGGGCCCGGCGCCAGTCCGGTCAGTCCCCGGCGGGCTGACCGTGGGTCCGCTCCAGCCACAGCCGCAGCCCGGCAGCGTTGGAGTGCACGCCGTTGAGCGTCTCCATCCGCGCCCGGGCCGCCGGGTCGGTCGAATCGGGCAGCCCGTAGTCCCCCTGGAGGGCCTCGGCGATGTCCCGACCCTCCCGCCACGCCGTCTCGGCGGTCGCCGCCCAGCGGCGCAGGCTGTCCTCGGCCTCGTCGAGCATCGCCGCCGGCTCGGGCAGCAGGCCGTAGTGGGCGAGGGCGACGCCCACCGGCCGCCGGTCCCGGAAACGAGCCAGCGAGCGGCAGGCGGCCTCGAGGTCGAAGTCCGCCGGCGGCGTGGCCGGCCACAGGACGCCCGCGTCGGGGAGCCTCACCCCGACGGCGTCACCAGCGAAGAGGAGCCCGCTCGCGCTGTCGTGCAACGCCAGGTGGTGCTTGGCATGCCCGGGGGAGTCGACGGTGGTGAGCGACCTGCCGGGCCCGACGACGATCTCCTCGCCATCGGCGAGGACATGGACCCGCTCCGCCGGCGTCGGGTCGAGCCTGCCGTAGAGCGAGTCGAGCAGGTCGCCGTAGACCGTCGCCGCCGAGCTCACCAGGCGGGAGGGGTCGATCAGGTGGCGGGCACCCTTCTCGTGCACGTAGACGGTGGCGCGGGGGAAGGCCCGGGCGAAGTCCCCGACCCCGCCGGCGTGGTCGAGGTGGATGTGGGTGACCGCGATCCCAGCGAGGTCCCCCGCGCCTACGCCGAGGCGCTCCAGGGCCGCGAGGGTCGCGGGGACCGAGGACTGGCTGCCGGTCTCGACGAGCACCGGGGCGTCTCCCTCGACGAGGTACCCGGCGGTCACCCGCTCCCAACCGCCGAGCAGGGTGTCGATCTCGACCACGCCGTCGGCGATGCGCTCGCTCATCGGGCAACCGCGGTGGTGAACGACCAGCGGTCGGGCTGGGCGAACCCGGCGGGCTCGGCGATCCCCGCCAACACTCGGGCCTTCTCGATCGGGTCGGTGACCTCGTCGAGGACGGCGTGGATCTGGGAGCGCTCGCAGCTCGCCCGGTCCCCGTACCGGCGGACCCGGGTCCGGCCGGTCGGCGCCAGGGTCGTGGTCATCCTCCGACGATACCGACTGGCCGGCCGGCGGGGGTGTCCTGCCCGGGCCGGCTACGCCATGGCGACGAGGTCCAGCAGGTCGTCGCTCCAGCTGTCGACGGTGCCGTCGGGCAGCACCAGCGCCCGGGAGGGGGCCAGCTCGGCCACGAAGCCGACGTCGTGGCTGACGAGGATCATCGCCCCGGGCCAGCCCGACAGGGCCCGGCCGATCGCCTCCCGGGAGGGAGGGTCGAGGTTGTTGGTCGGCTCGTCGAGCAGCAGCAGGTTGTGGCGGCCGGCGACGAGCTGGGCGAGGGCGAGCTTGGTCTTCTCGCCGCCCGAGAGGGTGCCGGCGTCCTGGAAGGCCACCTCACCGACCAGGCCGAACATGCCGAGCAGCCCTCTGAGCTCGCTGACCGGCTCGTCGGAGAGCTCGCGGAGGTGCTCGAGGACCGGCACCCCGGAGCGGATCCCCTCGTGCTCCTGGGCGTAGTAACCGGGGGAAACGCCCCGCCCGAGGCGGAACGAGCCCGCGGCCGGGGGGGTGGCCCCGGCGAGCACCCGCAAGAGGCTGGTCTTGCCGGCCCCGTTCAATCCCATCACGAGGAGGCGCTCCCCACGCTCGACCGAAAAGCCCACCCCCTCGAACACCGGGGGACCCCCGTAGGCCTGCGCCAGGCCGTCGGCCTCGAGCACCAGCCGGCCGGTGCGCGGCGGCTCGGGGAAGCGCACCCGGTAGCGCCGCTCCCTCGGGCGGGGTAGGTCCACCGCGGCCGACTGGAGACGGTCGACGCGCTTGTCGAGGGACCTCGCGACCCGGGCCCGCTTGGCCGTCTGGTGCCGCATCGACTCCGCGAGGTCGGAGAGCCGCTTGATCTCGCCCGCCTGGCGCTCCGCCAGGCGGGCGAGACGGGTCTCGTCGGCGGCGCGTGCCTTGCGGTACTGGCTGTAGGTCCCCTTGTACTCGACGACGCTGCCCTCGTCGAGGTGCAGGACCCGGGTGATCGCCGCGTCCAGCAGCTCGAGGTCGTGGGAGACGACGAGCAGCGCCCCGCGGTATGAGGCGAGAAAGCCCATCAGCCAGGTCTTGGCGTCGGAGTCGAGGTGGTTGGTCGGTTCGTCGAGCAGGAGGGCCTCGCTGCCGCCGAAGAGGATGCGGGCGAGCTCGACGCGCCGGCGCTCGCCCCCCGAGAGCACCCCGACGGGTAGCTCCGCCCGTCCCGAGTCGAGGCCCAACCCGGCGAGCAGGGTACGAGCCTCCGCGTCGGCGGCGTACCCGCCGGCGGCGGCGAAGCGCTCCTCCGACCTCCCGTAGCGGAGCACCGCGCGCTCGCTGGGGTCCTCCTCGAGGGCGATCCGCAGCTTCTCCATCCGCTCGGCCAGCTCGTCGAGCCCCCGGCCGGACAAGACGTGGGCGACGGCGGTGGCCGCGTCGATCTCCGCCAGGTGGCGGGGCTCTTGCACGAGGAAGCCGAGCCGGCCCTGGACCTCGACGACCCCGGCGGCGGGTGGGTCGACGCCGCCGAGCACCTTCAGCAGGCTGGTCTTGCCGGCCCCGTTGCGGCCGACCAGGCCGACCTTGTCCCCGGCGCGCACGGTGAAGCTGACCCCCTCCAAGGTGAGGCGGCCCCCGACTTCGACGCTCAGGTTGCGCACGGAGAGCACCGGACCATGATGGTCGATCGTGGAGCTGTGGCTGCGCTGGATCGTGGAGGCCGCCGTCTTCGAGCTCGCCGAGCCGGTCGAGGCCGCGGGCTGCCGCTGGCCGGCTCGGCGAGGTCGGCCGCCACTACCTCGCCTCGGCCAACGGGACCGCCGTGGTCCACGCCCGGCTCGGGGTCGACGCTTTGGCTGCGATCTGCCCCCGGGGCAGCCCGTGGCTGGCTGGGCTGCTCCGGCGGAACTGCTCTTGTCCTAGCCGTGCAGACCGGCACCATCCACTGCCGAAAGTAACTGTCACCACACTCGGAGTGGTCAGCTAATGGGTCAGCCGGCCTCTGGGTCAGGTGGAGGTCGAGGGTCGTCGGCGGTTGGGGTGGTGGGCGGCTCGACCGCCGCCTCGGCGATGCGGCTGACCTCCCTGACCGGCCGGCGCAGGAGACGGGCCACCCGGGCAGCGTCGTCGTGCTCCGCCTTGGCCCCGGCCGGCGAACGCTTCACCCTCACCGGGTAACCTTCGACGTCGACCTCGGTCGTGGTGCGCGTCGCCGTCCAGCGCTCGAGGGAGCTCGTCCGGATCCCGAGTGTGCCGGTCTCGGCGACCAGCAGCGCCCTCAGCTCGTCCGCCCGGGGAACTTCGGCCACCACCGATAGCTGGTGGGCGGGACGGCCCTTCTTCCCCAGCACCGGGGTGATCCAAGCGTCGAGCGCGCCGGCTTCGAGGAGCGCGGCCAGCGCGTGGGCGAGGACCTCGCCAGTCACGTCGTCGAGGTTGGTCTCGAGCACCACGACTGGGTGGCCCGGCCCGGCCACGGCAGCGGTCTCGCCGATGACCACCTGGACCAGGTTGGGCCGACCCTCGAGCTCCCGGCTGCCCGCGCCGCGCCCCACCCGCTCCACGCGCACGGCCGGCATCGGCCCCCACTCCTCGACCAGCGCGGCGAGCAGCGCAGCGCCCGTCGGGGTGGTCAGCTCGACGGGCACGTCGGTGCCGTAGGTGGGCGCGCCGGCGAGGAGCTCGAGGACCGCTGGGGCGGGGACGGGCAGGAGGCCGTGGGAGCTGCGGACCATCCCGCTGCCCTGGGCGACCGGGCTGGCCCGGACCTCGTCGACCCCGAGCACCTCGAGGGCGACGCAGGTCCCGACGATGTCGACGATCGCGTCGGTCCCGCCGACCTCGTGGAAGTGCACCTGGGAAGGGGGCCGGCCGTGGAGCCTCCCCTCCACCCGGGCGAGGGCGGAGAAGGCAGCAAGGGCCCGGCGGCGGGCGCGTTCGGGCAGGCGGGCCTCGGTGATCAGGCCCACGATGTGCGCGTGGGTGCGCACCACCGGGGTCTCCCTCACCCGCACCACCACCTGGGTGGCGGCGAGGCCACCCCGCTGGATCGAGCGGGCCTCCAGGCTCCAACCCCCCACCGGCAGGGCGGCCAGCTCCCGCTCCACCGCGGACAGGTCCGCCCCGGCGTCCACGAGGCTGCCGAGGGCCATGTCGCCGGCGATCCCCGAGAAGCAGTGCCACCAGGCAACCCGACGGCTCACCGGGGCGCCACCCCCACCGGCCTCGCCCCCGGCCCCAGCCCACCTGGCGCTTCTCGAGGCCTTTCCCCTACGCCGAGCACCCTGGCGACGACGTGGGCGGCACCGAAGCCGTTGTCGACCCCCACGACCGCCACGCCTGCGGCGCAGCTCGCCAGCATGCCCAGCAGGGCGGTCACCCCCTCGAGCGAGCTGCCGTAGCCTGTGCTCGTCGGCACCGCCACGGTCGGCGCGGCAGTGAGGCCGCCCACCACGCTCGCCAGGGCGCCCTCCATGCCCGCCACGACCACCACCGCGTCGGCGCCCTGCAGCTCTCTCACGGCGTCGAGGATCCGGTGCAGCCCGGCCACGCCCACGTCGGCGACCCGTCGCGGGGCCCACCCGAAGGCCCGGAGCGTGGTGGCGCACTCGTCGGCCACCGGCAGATCGGCGGTGCCGGCGGTGACCACCACGACCCGCTCGGGGCGCAGCGGCGCCGCCCTCCACACCACCGTCGGCCCGGTCACCTCCCCACCGGGGGCCGCCTCCAGGCACGCGGCCACCTGCTCGCGCGAGGCCCGGCTGAGGATCACCGGTCCCCCGTCGGCCCGTCGAGCCAGGGTGGCGACGATCGCCGCGGCCTCCTCGACGCTCTTCCCCGGCCCGTACACCGCTTCGGGGAAACCCTGGCGGATCGAGCGGTGATGGTCGAGGCGGGCGAAGCCGAGGTCCTCGTAGGGCAGGCGGCGGAGCTCGGCGACGGCCTCGTCGGCGCTCAGCGCACCGGAGCGGACGGCTTCGAGGAGTCGGCGGAGGGCGGCTTGGTCCATGACCGCCCTATCCTGCCCCCCCATGCCCGACCGTGTCGCACCCGAGGCCACGGTCGCCTTCCTCGGGCCACCGGGGACCTTCACCGAGGAGGCCCTACGCACGGAGGAAGACCTCGGCGCCGCCCGCCTCTGGCCGGAGCGCAGCTTCGCCCAGGTGCTCGCGGCGGTCGAGGACGGCCGGGCCGACTTCGGGTTCGTCGCCATCGAGAACGCCCTCGAGGGCAGCGTGGTCGCCGCCCTCGACCAGCTCGTGTTCCACCGGGAGCTGCTCGTGGTCCGCGAGGT
>JAJZWW010000087.1 GCA_021846485.1 Actinomycetes bacterium | reverse complement strand
GCTGGTCGAGGGCCCGGCGGGCACCGGCAAGACGCAGCTCGCCAAGTCGGTGGCCGAGATGACCGGCGCTCGGCTGATCCGGCTCCAGTGCTACGAGGGCCTCGACGAGTCCAAGGCGCTCTACGAGTGGAACTACAAGAAGCAGCTGCTGCGCATCCAGGCGCAGCGCGTCGACGAGGAGGGGGGGGCGACCTGGGACGACGTCGAGGAGGACATCTTCTCCGAACCGTTCCTGCTCACCCGACCGCTGCTCGAGGCGATCCGCGCCGAGGACCCGGTGGTGCTGCTCGTCGACGAGGTCGACCGGGTCGAGGTGGAGACCGAGGCGCTGCTGCTCGAGATCCTCTCGGACTACCAGGTCTCGATACCCGAGCTCGGCACCGTCGCCGCCCGCCAGATCCCGCTGGTGTTCCTCACCTCCAACAACACCCGCGAGCTCTCCGAGGCGCTGAAGCGGCGCTGTCTGTTCCTCCACATCGACTACCCCGAGATCGAGATGGAGAAAGAGATCGTCTTGGTGCGGGTCCCGGGCATCGCCGAGGATCTCGCCGACCAGGTGGTGCGGATAGTCCGTTCGATCCGGACCCTGGACCTGAAGAAGGCGCCGTCGGTCTCCGAGACCCTGGACTGGGCCCGCACCCTCCTGCTGCTCGGCATCCGCCACCTCGACGCCGAAGCCGCGACCGGCACACTGCATGTCTTGCTCAAGTACCGCAGCGACATCGAGAAGGCCACCAAGGAGCTGGCCGCCCCGGTGGGGCGCTAGCCGTGGGCGGGGAGGACTTTCCCCTTCCATCCCCGATCCCCGCCGGCAGCTCCGCCGGGCTGCTCGGCACGCTCGCCGGCTTCGTCGCCGAGCTGCGAGCCGCGGGGATCCCGGTCAGCCTCACGGAGAACCTCGACGCCGTCGAGGCACTGCGCCACGTGCCGCTCGGCGACCGGGACGCCGTCAAGTACGCCCTGGCGGCCACGATGGTCAAGACCGACGCCCACTGGCGGGTGTTCGAGACGGTCTTCGAGGTGTACTTCGCCCACCGGGGTGAGCAGTACCGCCTCGGCGACAACCCCGAAGACGACGAGGGCGAGGAGCTCGTCGGGGCGCTGCTCGGCACCCCCGAAGGCGACGCCGGCGGCGGCATGGAAGCGCTGTCGGCCGAGCAGCTCGCCGAGATGCTCTACCGGGCGCTGCGGGAGGGCGACCGTGGCCTGCTCGCCGCGGTGGCGCGCGCCGCGGTCGCCCGCTACGCCGGCATGGAGCCCGGCCGGCCGGTCGGGGGCACCTACTACCTGTACCGCACCCTGCGCCAACTCGACCTCGACTGCCTGCTCGGCCGGCTCCTCGACGCCGCCGCCGGCGCGCGCGGGGAAGGCGACGGCGGCGACCTCGACGAGCGGCTCTTGCGGGAGGAGTACGAGACCCGCCTCGACGCCCTCCGCCGGGAGGTCGAAGCGGAGATCCGCCGGCGCCTGGTCGCCGACCGCGGCGCGGAGGCGGTCGCGAAGTCGGTGCGCAAGCCCCTTCCCGAGGACATCGAGTTCATGCACGCCAGCCGCGAGGAGCTGGCCGCCCTGCGCAAGGCGGTCGCCCCGCTCACCCGCAAGCTGGCGGTCCGCCTGGCCCGCAAGCGCCGGCGGGGCCGGCGGGGGCCGCTCGACTTCCGTCGGACCGTGCGCGCCTCGCTGTCCTCGGGGGGAGTGCCGGCCGAAGCGGTGTTCAAGCCACCCCGGCCCTCCAAGCCGGAGATCATGGTCATCGCCGACGTCTCGGGGTCGGTGGCCGCCTTCGCCCGCTTCACCCTCCAGCTGGTGTACTCGCTGAGCTCGCAGTTCAGCCGGGTCCGGTCGTTCGCCTTCATCGACGGCATCGACGAGGTGACCGACTACTTCAAGGGCACCGACGACATCGCCGCCGCCGTCCACCGGGTCAACACCGAGGCCGACGTCATCTGGGTCGACGGCCACTCCGACTACGGCCACGCCCTGGAGGCCTTCTGGGGGCGCTGGGGCCGCCAGATCGAGCGGCGGACCACCGTGCTCGTCCTCGGCGACGCCCGCAACAACTACCACGCCTCCCAGGCCTGGGTGCTCGCCGAGATCGCCCGCCGGGCCCGCCACGTCTACTGGCTGGACCCCGAGCCCCGCTCCTACTGGGACACCGGCGACTCCATCCTCGGCCAGTACGCGCTGCACTGCGACGGCGTGTGGGAGTGCCGCAACCTGAAGCAGCTGGAGCGCTTCGCCGCCCAGCTGGGCTGACGCCGGCGCCCGCAGGGAGCGGTGCGCAGGGCGCCGCCCGGCTCAGCCGTGAAGCCCGCACTCGGTCTTGTCGCTGCCCGCCCAGCGTCCGGAGCGGGGGTCGGCGCCGGCGGTGACCGGCTGGGTGCAGGGGGCGCAGCCGATCGACAGGTACCCGCGCTCGAGGAGGGGGTTGACCGGGATGTCGTGGTCGGCGATGTAGCCGGCGACGTCACGATCTGACCAGGTGGCGATCGGGTTGACCTTCACCAGGCCCCGCGAGTCCCGGGAGACGATCGGGGCCCCCGCCCGGCTCGGTGCCTCCCCTCGCCGCAGGCCGCTCATCCAGGCCAGCTTGCCCTGGAGGGCCCGGTCGAGCTGGGCGACCTTGGCGGCCGAGCAGCAGTTGACCGGATCGGCCTGCCACAGGGGCCGCGCTTGGGGCGGCACGGTCATGATCCGCAGGTTGAGGCCGTAGCGCCGGCGAACGGCGTGCAGGGTCTCCAAGGTCTCGGGGAAGTGGTAGCGGGTGTCGATGAAGACCACCTCGATCGACGGCTCCACCGACACGGCCAGGTCGACGAGCACCGCGTCGGTCATCGACGCCGTCAGGCACAGGTACGGGTGGAACTGCTCGACCGCCCAGCGGATCACCGCCGCGGCCGGCCGCCGCTCGAAGGCGGCGTTGGCCTCGGCGATGTCGTCGTCGTCGAGACGGGCTCCGGGGGGTAGGCCCGGTGCGGTCAGGCTGGCCGCACCGCTCGTCGGGTGGGCCTCCGGCCTGGGCCCACTGTCGCCGCCGGATCGCCGGCCGGGCAGGGGGACGGTCGTCATCGGGCCACGGGCTCTCGGGGGGTCATCCGGCTGCGCACTCTCCTCGACCGACCTCGGCGACGTAGGGGCCGGTCTCGCCGAAGTCGAAATAGTACTCGGGGTGCTCCTCCGGATCGGGCCAATGGTCGAGGTCGGCCAGCTCGGCGCCGACCGACTTGGCGCCCCCGCAGCGCTCGAGCCAGGTGGCGAAGCGCTCCCCGTGCTCCCGTTCTTCTGCGAAGCGCCCGACCACCCTGACCGCTGCCTCGGCGGCCGACTTGGCGGGCAGGCGCAAGGCCCGCTGGCCGAACTCGACCTGGGTCTGGCCGACGTGGCCGCCGAGGAGCATCTGGTATCCGGGGGCGGGACGGCCGTGCGCCCGCCGCTCGGCTCCGTGGAAGCCGATGTCGGCCACGTGGTGCTGGCCGCAGCTGTTGGTGCAGCCGGAGATGTTGATGCGCACCCCGCCGACGTCGGCCAGTCCGGCTTGCTCCAGGGCCTGCCCGATGGCGTCCGCCAGGCCCCGGCTCTGGGTGACCGCCAGGTTGCAGGTGTCCGCGCCCGGGCACGACACCACGTCGCGGGCGAGCTCGGCGCCGGGCTCGGCCATCCCGATCTCCTGGAGGCGGGCGTGCAGCTCTGGCAGCTGGCTGCCCGTCAGGCCCCGGAAGGCTAGGTTCTGGCGGTTGGTGACCCTCAGGTCCACGCCGAGGTCCGAGACGATCGAGGCGAGGGCTCGCATCTGGGGTGCGGTCAGGTCGCCCAGGCGAGCGTAGGCGATCGCGGACACGGTCCCCTTGGCCACCCCCACCACCACGTTCGCGGAGCACCACCGTTCGTAGGGGTCGGCGAGCGGCCGGCCGTCGCGTCGGTCGGCTCGGAGGGTCACGGGCACCCCGAGCGCGGTGGGAGCCATCTCACCGGTGCCGACGCCGGCGGGCTCGTCGCCGAGCTCGGCGACGGCGGCGGGGATCCCGCCCGGCCAGGTGGAGGAGGCGAGCAGCAGGTTGCGCTCCTTCAGCACCCGCCGGCGCAGCTCGTCCATGCCGATCGCGTCCACCAGCCACTTGAGCCGGGCCCGCAACTTGTTGTCCCGGTTGCCGTAGTGGTCGAAGGTGCGCAGCACCGCCTCGATGGTCGGAAGGAGCTCCTCGCGAGTGGTGAGCTCTTCGAGCGCCTGGGCCGGGTGGGGGTTGGCCCCGAGCCCGCCGGCTAGGAAGACCCGGAACCCCCGCTCGAGGGTCCCGTCGGGGCGGGGTCGGGACACCGCGACCACCCCGACGTCGTTGAACATCGCCTGGCCGCAGTCGGTGACGCACCCGGAGAAGTTGATCTTGAACTTGCGCGGGAGGCGCTGGGCGATCGGGTGGTGCAAGAAGTGGCGGAAGGTCGCCTCGGCCCACGGGCTGATGTCGAGCACCTCGAAGGGGCAGGCGCCGGCGAGGTGGCAGCCCATGACGTTGCGGACGGTGTCCCCGCAGGCCTCCCGGGTGGTGAGGCCGACCTCGGCGAGGTCCCGCAACAGCGCCGGGACCCGCTCGAGGTCCACGAAGTGGAACTGGATGTTCTGCCTGGTGGTCAGGTGGCCCCAGCCGCGGCTGTAGCCCTCGGCCACGTCGGCGAGCCGCTCGAGCTGCTCCGGGGTGATCGAGCCGTAGGGGAGCTTCACCCGGACCATCTGGTTGTGGCCACCCTGACGCTGGCCGTAGATGCCGTTGTTGAGCCGGAACACCCGGAAGGCCTCCTCGTCGACCCGACCGGCGAGGTGGTCGGCGAGGAGGCGCTCGAACTTGGCGATGTCCTCGGCGCTCAACGGGTCGATGGCACTTGTCCCAGGCATGCGGACACCATAACCCAAATCTTGACCACGTAGGTCATGATTTGCCGGCGGGCGGCGGCCGGCATGGCTACCGACGCAGCAGGTCCGCCACGCGGAACGCCAGGTCCAGCGACTGGCGCCCGTTGAGGCGGGGGTCGCAGGTGGTGGTGTAGCGCAGCTCGAGGTCGTCCTCGCCGATCGCCTCCGACCCTCCCAGGCACTCGGTGACGTTGTCGCCGGTGAGCTCGACGTGCACCCCTCCGGGCCAGGTCCCCGCCGATCGGCAGGCGTCGAAGAAGCCGGATATCTCGGCGACGACGTGCTCGAAGTGGCGGGTCTTGCGCCCCCCGGGTCCGGTGAAGGTGTTGCCGTGCATCGGGTCACAGGCCCACACCACCGGGTGGCCGGAGGCGGCCACCGCGCGCAGCAGGGGGGGCAGGGTCTCGCCGACCGCTTCGGCGCCCATGCGGCTCACGAGGGTCAGGCGGCCCGGCTGGCGGTCCGGGTCGAGGCGGCCGCAGAGCGTCACGACCTCCTCGGGGGTGGCGCCCGGTCCGACCTTGGCTCCCACCGGGTTGGCGATCCCCGAGAGGAACTCCACGTGCGCCCCGTCCGGCTGGCGGGTGCGCTCGCCGACCCACAGCAGGTGGGCGGAGCAGTCGTACCAGTCACCGGAAAGCGAGTCCCGGCGGGTCAGCGCCTCCTCGTAGCCGAGGATCAGCGCCTCGTGGCTGGTCCAGAAGTCGACCTGGTGGAGGTCCTTCTCGTCCCCCAGGTTGATGCCGCAGGCCCGCATGAAGCGCAGGGCGCGCTCGATCTCGTCGGCGACGGCCGCGTACTGGCGGCCCCCGGGGCTGCTCGCGACGAACTCCTGGTTCCACACGTGCACCTGGGACAGGTCGGCGTAGCCGCCCTTGGTGAACGCCCGGAGCAGGTTGAGCGTGGACGCCGACTGGTGGTAGGCGCGCACCAGGCGGTCCGGGTCGGGGATGCGGGCCTGCGGGCTGGGTGCGTCGTCGTTGACGATGTGGCCCCGGAACGCCGGCACCTCGACACCGCCGACCACCTCGGTCGGAGAGGAGCGCGGCTTGGCGAACTGCCCGGCGATGCGGCCCAGCTTCACCACCGGCACGCCCCCTGCGTAGGTGAGCACCACCGCCATCTGCAGGATCACCTTCAGCTTGTCGCGGATGGTGTCGGCGCCGAAGTCGGCGAAGCTCTCGGCGCAGTCGCCTGCTTGCAGGAGAAAGGCCTCCCCGCGCGCCACCTGGGCGAGTGCCCGGCGCAAGCTGGCCGCCTCCCCGGCGAATACCAGCGGCGGGAGACCGCTGAGCTGCTTCAGAGCCTGGTCGAGGCGGTGGGGGTCGGGCCACTCCGGCTGTTGGGCTGCCGGCCGGGCCCGCCAGCTCTCCGGTGTCCAGGTGCTCATCCCACCAGCGTGGCCGATCGGCGCCGGCCGCGCCAGGAGGCCGGCCCTTGGTGGAGGCGGTAGCTTCTCGGCGCGTGGGACGACGGATCGGGATCTTCGGCGGCACCTTCGACCCGATCCACGTCGGGCACCTGGTGGCCGCGGTCAACGCCAAGCACGCCCTCCACCTCGACCTGGTGATCATGATGGTCGCCAACGTCCCCTGGCAGAAGGCGGAGGTCCGGGAGGTGAGCTGCGCCGAGGACCGCTACGCCTTGGTGCAGGCGGCGGTCGGGGGGGTGCCCGGCCTCGAGGCGGGGCGCCAGGAGATCGACCGGGGAGGGGAGTCCTACACCGCCGACACCCTCCAGGAGATGGCTGACGCCGACCCCCGCGCCGAGCTGTTCGTGCTCGTCGGCTGGGACGTCGCCGGCGAGCTGGCCACCTGGGAGCGGATCGACGACGTGCAGCGGATGGCGACCCTGGTCATCGTCAACCGTCCCGGAGCGGGACGACCACGGGGCCTCGACGGCGACGGGTGGCGGGTGGCGGAGGTGACCGTCCCCAACCTGGAGATCTCGAGCACCGACCTGCGGGCCCGGGCTGCCGACGGCCGGCCCCTCGACTACCTCGTGCCCGAGGCAGCGGTCCGCTTCATCCGCTCGCGGGGTATGTACGCTGGGGGCGGATGATCACGGCTTCTCCCGCGGCCCCGCCAGCCGCCAGCCGCCAGCAGCGACGCAGCCGGCGCCGCCGGCTGCGTCGGGAGCAGGCCCTGGCCGCGGTCGTGCTGGCGGCGGCCTTCCTCGCCACCGTGGCCCTGCTCGCCCTCCAGTGGCTCGACACCGGACCGGCGGTACGTCCCCCCGGCTCGGGTACCACCCCCACCCCAACAGCGGAGGTCTCCTGGATGCTGTCAGCAGCTGTCGCAAGACCAACTTGCGGAGACGGCCGCCGGCCGTCCGCCGGCGAGAGGGTGGCCGAGGACGGCCGGCGGTCACCCTCGAGCGGGTCCTGCGGCGGCGGGCCGGCGACTGTGACCCCCCGGTGAGCTCCCCGGTGTCGATCGACACCGTCCGGGCCTGGGCGACCACCGCAGCCCGGGCGGCGTCGGACAAGCAAGGCCGCGACACCGTGGTCCTGGCCGTCGGCCGGGTGCTCGCGATCACCGACGCCTTCGTCATCACCAGCGGGGCCAACTCCCGGCAGGTGCGGACGATCGCCGAGGCGGTCGAGGAGCGGCTGAAGCGGGTCGGCGGACCGGCCCCCCTGCGCGTCGAGGGACTGGACGACGCCCGGTGGGTGCTCATCGACTACGGGGACTTCGTGGTCCACGTGCTCGAGGAAGCGGTCCGCGAGCTGTACGCCCTCGAGCGGCTCTGGGGCGACGGCGAGGTGTGGGCCTGGGAGGCGCCGCAGCCCGCCGCGGCGTTCGCAGGTGGATAGCCCCCCGGGGCATCCCACGCCCCGAGCGGGTCAGCGCCCGGGTTGCCGCCGCTGGAAGTCCACCGATCCCCACCGGTAGCCGGCGTCGAAGGTCATGAGCATCCGGCTGGAGGTCGCCGTGCGCACGACGGCGATCCCCTGACCCGGGTCCTCGAAGCCGAGCTCGGTGACCCTGCCGGGTCCCGACCACGCCGGGGTCACCCACGAGCCGGGGGTGTGGAGCACGATCTCGGCTCGGTTGCCCCGGCGACCGGCGACGGCGAACGAGTCGCCCCGGTTGGCGGCGAACGCCTGGGGGTCGAGACCCCAGGGCGTCTGGGTGAGATAGCGCCAGGTGCCGGCGTTGCCGGCATGCAAGGACTGGTACACCGTCGCATCCCCGTTGGAGGAGGTCGCCTGGCACAGCTCGACGACGTCGGTGGTGCTGACCGCGGCGACCATCACCCGGAAGGCGGAGGTGGCGCAAGACGGGCTCCAGCTCTTCCAGGTGCCGGTAGCGTCCAGGCGGGCCCCGGCCACGTAGGCGGGGTCCTCTTCGAGCAGCCACCCGGCGGTGCGCTGCAGCACGAGCTGTGGGGTGGGGGCGGCGGTGTGGCCGGCGGGCAGGACCGCGCTGACCGGCTTCCACGCCGCGGAGGCCTTGGGGGCGGTGACCATCTGCACCCCGGGCGGCTCGGCTCGCACGACGACGGCCTCGGCCCTGCCCGCGGTGGACTCGAGGGCGGCGACCTCGCCGCCGGCGAGGGCGGCGGGGGACAGGGACCTCCAGGTGGTACCGGCGTCGGTGGTCCACCAGAGGACCGGGGAGTTGCCCACGTACCCGTAGATCCAGCCGTGCTCCTGGTCGGCGAAGCGCACCCCTAGGTGCACGCTCGGCAGGGGTCCCAGGCTCGGGAGGGTCACCCCGGCCGGCGCGGGGTCTCCGAGGTTGGACCAGGTCGACCCCCCGTCCAGGGTGGACGCCAGGAGCAGGCAGCGGCGTGCGCCGCAGGGCGCGGTGCCGAGCACGTAGCCGATCGCCGGGGTGACGAAGGTCGCCGAGAGCGGATCGAAGCCGACGGGGACCTCCCCGGCGGGGACCGCCGCGGCGCTCGAGGAGCCGGAGGCGCCGAGCGGGGCGGGAGCCGGGTGGCGCATCCGGAACGGTTGCTGGCTCGCGGCCGGAGCGGACACCCCGACCGAGGTGGACCCGGAGGGGTGGAGGGAGAGGGCTGCGGTGCCGACTCCGACCAGGGCGACCGCGACGAGGGCGGCCACCGCGGCGGACGCCCGGCGCCGCGCCGCCCGGCGCCGCGCCGCCCAGTCGTGGATCGCGGAGATCGAGCGGATGCGCCCGCTGAAAGGGGCGACGGCGTCCGCCTCGGCTCGCAGGGCGACCCGCAGGCGGGCGACCAGCTCGTCGTCGTCCGGGGGGAGCGGTACCGGGGCGGGGCTCACGACTCGACCACCCGTCTCAGGTCGGCCAGTGCACGGTGGGTGGCGGACTTGACCGTGCCCAACCGGCAGCCGAGCGTCTCGGCGATCTGCGCTTCGGAGTAGTCGAGGTAGTAGCGCAGGACGAGGACCTGACGCCGGCGGGGCGAGAGCCGGGCGAGCGCATCCCACATCTCGACGTCGGAGGTCCCGGCCACCACCACCGGGCGGTCGGGGCGGTAGCGCTCCTCCCGGCGGCGGCGGCGGTGCCAGGACCAGCATGCGTTGGTGACGCTGCGGTGCAGGTAGGCGGCCGGCTCGTCGACCCGGTCGAGGCGGGTGCGGGTCCGCAGGAACACGTCTTGGACCAGGTCCTCGGCCGCCGCCTGGCACCCGGTGAGCAAGAAGGCCAGGCGTACCAGGCGGTCGCGCTCCTCGCGGTAGAGGTCGTCGAAGAGCGACCGACCGACGCGTCCCCGTCCCCGCTGGCGGCGCGCCGGCGGACCGTCCTGAGAGCCGTCGAGAGCGGTCGGTCCGCGGTCAGCCATGCCCCACATGACGCTACAGCCCGGAGGAAGGTTCCCGGTGCCGCTGTCCGGGCGCGTCGAAGCCCGGCGAGGGGGAGCGCCGGGCTTCGACTGCTCGCTCCACGGACGGGGGGACATCCGGAGCTGAGCACCTATTTGCAACCGAGGTCCCGGCGGGATCATTCCCGATCCGACGGGCGAGATCCTCGGGCGCTGCTCAGGCCGTCCGGACCGGCGTGACCGGCCGCCCGGGTGGGGGAGACGGCCCGAGCACGGCGCGGACCGTGGCCGCGGTTACGAGCCTGGGTGGAGCCCTCGGCAAGGGTGCTCATCCCGGAGGGCTCCCAGGCACACAAGGGCGGCAGAGGTGGCGGCGGCTCGGCGGGACATCATCCACACCCTCCCCGTGTTGCTTCCCGGCACGCTAGCTAGCGCCTCCGGCTTCGTCCTCGCGATCCCGCTCAACTCGGGGTGGGGCCCTGCCGATCA
>JAJZWW010000086.1 GCA_021846485.1 Actinomycetes bacterium | reverse complement strand
CGGTGGGTGTAGAGCAGGTAGGCGGCCCGGTGCAAAGCGACCGCCGTCTTCCCGGTACCCGGACCTCCCTGCACCACGAGGATCCCGCCGAGGGGGCTCCGGACGATCTCGTCCTGCTCGCGCTGGACGGTGGCGACGATGTCCCGCATGCGCCCGGTGCGAGAGCGCTGCAGCACCGAGAGCAGCACCTGGGAGCCGGACAGGCCGAGGCCGACGCCGTCGTCGTGACCTTCGACCCCGAACGCCTCGTCCTCCAAGTCGACCACCCTCCGACCCTCGGTGAGGAAGTGGCGCCGGCGGGACAGGCCCATCGGGTGGGCGCCGGTCGCCCGGTAGAACGGCTCGGCGACCGGCGCCCGCCAGTCGACCACGAGCGGCTCCTGGTGCTCGTCGGAGATCGCCAGGCGCCCCACGTGAAAGTCCTCGTCCACCTCCGGGCGCTCCCCCCTCCGGTCGATCCGCCCGAACACCAACGCCTCGCCGCCGATCTGCAACTGCTCCAGGCGACCGAGACCGGTGCGCACCCGGATGTCGCGTTCGGTGAGCGCCTGGAACGTCCCGCCCCGCTCCCCGAAGGCCTCTCTCAGCCTTCCCGCGACGGCGGTGCGCATCTCCTCCAGACGGCGGTAGGCGTGGTCCACGTGGGCCTGCTCGGCCGCTACGTCGGGGTGGGGCATAGGGAACAAGACAGGTTGCGTCATCCCCGGGTGGTATGCAAGCCTCCGGTCCCGGCGTCGCCCGCGGCGACCGCCGAGACTCGCGTCCCGTGGGCACACCTTCCCCCCGCTCCCCCATCCCCGAGGCCGAGCGCGCCGGCCCCGGGGACGACCACGTGGCCGGGGATACGGTGAGACGGTGAGCGATCGGGCGCAGGTGTTCCTCGACGCCTGCAGGAGCCGGCCGGTGCCCTGGACCCCGGTGTGGTACATGCGCCAGGCGGGCCGATCCCTGCCGGAGTACCGGGCCCTGCGCCGGGAGGGCAGCATCCTGGAAGTGCTCCGCCACCCTGAGCTGGCAGCCGAGATCACCCTTCAGCCCGTGCGCCGCTACGGCGTCGACGCGGCGATCCTCTACTCGGACATAGTGGCGCCGGTGGCCGCCGTCGGCTTCGGCGTGGATGTCACCCCCGGCGTGGGCCCGGTGGTCGAACGGCCGTTCAGCTCTCGAGGCGACCTCGCCCGGCTACGCGATCTCGAGCCCGACCTGGACCTGCCCTGGGTGGCCGAGACCGTCCGGATCCTCGCCGGCGAGCTCGACGTGCCCCTCATCGGCTTCGCCGGCGCGCCGTTCACCGTGGCCAGCTACCTGGTGGAAGGACGGCCATCGCGCGACTACCTGCGCACCAAGGCACTGATGCTCACCGACCCGGCCACCTGGCACGCCCTTCTCGACCGCTTGGCGTCGATCGCCGTCGCCTCGCTGCGAGCCCAGGTGGCCGCCGGCGCCTCCGCGGTGCAGATCTTCGACAGCTGGGCGGGCACCCTCGACCCGGACACCTACCGGCGGTTCGTGCTGCCCGCGACCCGCCGGATCCTTACCGAGATGGCCGGGTCCGGCGTGCCCCGGATCCTGTTCGGGGTCGGCACCGGCGAGCTGCTCGCTGACTTCGCCGACGCCGGAGCAGACGTTGTCGGGGTCGACTGGAGGGTGCCGCTCGACGTGGCCCGCCGCCGCGTCGGCCCGGGACCAGCGCTCCAGGGCAACCTCGACCCGGCGGTGTGCGTCGCGGGATGGGGGCCCACCGCCGAGAGAGCCCGCGCCGTCCTGGCCCAGGCGGGAGGGACCTCGGGTCACGTGTTCAACCTCGGGCACGGGGTCCTGCCCGAAACCGACCCGGCGGTGCTCGAGCGCCTGGTCGAGCTGGTCCACGAGGAGACCTCCCGGGGCCGTCGGTGAGAGTGGCGGTGGTCGGAGGCGGGATCGCCGGCCTGGCGGCGGCATGGGAGCTGCGCTCCTCGGCAACAGAGGTGACCGTCGTCGAGCCGGGCATCCTCGGCGGATGCGTCCGGACCGCGCAGCTGGAGGGGATCGCCGTCGACGAGGGCCCCGACGCATTCCTGACCCGGACCCCCGCGGCGCTGCAGCTCTGCGAGGAGCTGGGGATCGCCGGCGAGCTGGTGGCGCCGGCGCCCGGACGTACCCTGGTCTGGTCGGGGAGGAGGCTCCGCGCGCTGCCCGACGGGTTGGTGCTCGGGGTGCCCGGTCGGCTCGGCCCGGTGTTGCGCAGCGGGTTGCTGTCACCGGCGGGGGTGGCGCGCGCTGGGCTGGACCTGGTGACCCCCCGGACCCCGGTCGGCGAGGACGTCGGCGTCGGCGAGCTGGTGACCGCCCGCTTCGGCCGGGAGGTGGCCACCCGGCTGGTGGAGCCCCTCCTCGGGAGCATCCACGCCTCCCGGATCGAGGGCCTGTCGGCCGCGGCGACCGCCCCCCAGCTGCTCGCCGCCGCCCGGCGGAAGCGCAGCCTGCTGCGAGCCCTCCGACGGCGACCAGGGCCGGGCGACGGTCCCGCGGGCGGCGGGCCGCTGTTCCTCGCCCCGGCGACGGGACTCGGGAGGGTCGTCGAGCGCCTGGTCGCCGAGCTGACCGCCAGGGGGGTTGGCTTCGAGCCGGTGGCCGCCACCGGGCTCACCTGCCGGGGGTCGGCGGTGGAGGTTGCCGGGGTCGGCTCGTTCGACGCGGCGGTCCTGGCCGTTCCGGCGGCCACGGCCGCCGGACTGCTCGGCCCGGCCGCCCCGCCGGGACTGGCCGGGATCACCACCACCTCGGTCGACCTCGTGACCCTGGTGTGGGACGCGGCGCGCGCCGCGCTGCCCGACGGGGTCAACGGCTTCCTCGTGCCGCCGGGCGAGGGACGCCTGGTGACCGCGTGCTCGTTCGGCTCGCACAAGTGGCCGCGATGGTCCCTGCCCGGGAGGGTGGTGCTCAGGGTGTCGGTCGGCCGTCACGGCGACCGGCGGGCCGCAGAGCTCCCCGACGAAGCCCTCGTGGACCGGGTTGCCGCCGAGCTGCGGCAGGCCCTCGGCGCCCGGGGTGAACCCTGCGCCGCCCGGGTCAGCCGGTGGCGCGAGGTCTTTCCCCGCTACTCCGTAGGTCACCTCGGCCTGGTCGCGGGGATCCGGGCGGAGCTGCACCGGAGGGCGCCGGCGGTCGCCCTCGCGGGATCCGGCTACGACGGCGTCGGCGTCCCGGCCTGCATCGCCTCCGGCCGGGCGGCGGCCGCCGAGCTGCTCCCCTCCAGCTAGCGTTCCGCCGCCCCCTCCGGGTCCACGAAGGGCACCACCTCCGGTAGCGGCCGCGTCCCCGCCCCGAACAGGTCGGCGGCCGGCCCGCCCCGCAGTGCATCAGAGGCGAGCAGCACCGCCGCCGCTGAGTACGTCGAGCGCTCCCCGCCCGGGAAGCGGATGCACTCGGGGTGCACGCAACCGGTCGCGTAGGACCCGTCGACTTCGCGGAGGTGCCGGGTCCAGCCGAGCAGCCGGGCTGCCTCCCCGGTCCTCCCGACCACGTGGAGGGCCAGGGCGCACTCGGCGGTCTCCGCCGCGGTCACCCACCGGCTGTCGCGCACGCAGCGCACCCCGAGACCCGGCTCGACGAAGTCGGCCCAGCGCGACTCCAGGCGTTCCCGGCCCGCCTCCCCGGCCACCGCCCCGCAGAGCACCGGGTAGTACCAGTCCATCGCCCAGCGGTCCTTCGGCTCGAAGCGCTCCGGGCGGTGGGCGACGGCGTGAGCCAGGCGGCCCGCGGCCAGCTCCCAGTCGGGGCGCTCCTCCCCGAGGCGACCGGCGACCGCCAGCGCGCACCTGAGGCTGTGGAGCACCGACGACGAGCCACTGAGGAGGGCGAACGAGCCCGGGGTGCCGTCCGCGTCCCGGCACCAGAGCACCTCCCCGCCGGGTTGTTGCAGCTCGAGGACGAAGCCCACCGCGGCCTCCAGCACCGGCCACAGCTCGCGCGACACCCTCTCGTCGCCGGTCGCCAGGTGGTGCAGCCACGCCCCGGCGGCCAGGTAGGCGCATGCGTTGAGGTCCCGCCGGGGGTCCTCGACCCCGTCGGCCAGGTAGTACGAGCACCAGCTCCCGTCGGCGAGCTGCTGGCCGGCGAGCCACGACAAGGCCGCCTCGGCCTCCCCCCGCCGCCCGCCCACCAACAGCGCCATGGCCGCCTCGACGTGGTTCCAGGGGTCGGCGTGACCGCCCGGGTACCAGGGGATCATCCCGTCGGGAAGCTGCACCGAGGCGATCCACCCGGCGGTCGCGGCGAGCTCCGAGGGGCTCAGTAGCTGTCGCAAAACTACCTCCTGGAGGCGGTCGCCGGCCGTCCGTAGACAAGCCTTCGTGACTGCACATGGTGCTCCATGTAGAAGCGGACGGCCGGCGACCACCTTCACACGGGTTTTGCGACAGCTGCTCAGGGTCACCGGGCTCGAGCCTCCGGCTTGCGGGCGTATACCACCGCGCTCTTGCCCAGCAGCGGGTTGAGGACTGCCTCCGGCACCCGGGTGAGCGGAGAGGCGGCGGTGATGTCCCACACCAGCAGCCGGTGGTAGGCGCGGACCAACGGGTGGTCCTCCCGGCCGACCCCCACCGCCGAGCGCAGCCACCAGTACGGGCTGTGGAGGGCGTGCGCGTGGTGGTGGCCGGTCACCACCAGGCCGGCAACGCCCAGGCGGCGCTCCAGGACCGACCTCCGGTAGATGCGGACGTGACCGCCAGGGGTCTCGTGGTACTCGTCGGACAGCGCCCAGTTGACCAGCTCAGGCAGCCAGCGCGGCACGGTGACCGCGAGCGTCCCCCCGGGCCGGAGGACCCGGGCGAGCTCGGCGATCGCCGCCCGGTCGTCGGGAACGTGCTCCAGCACCTCGGCGGCAATGACCCGGTCGAAGCAACCCTCGGCGAACGGCAGCCGGCGGGCGTCGCCCACCGCGGCGACGCCCGTCCCGCCGTGGTCGGTGACCTCCGGGTCGTCCCGGCCCATGGCACCCATCATCGCCAGGGCGCCTCCCACCTCCCCGGCGTCGGCGTCGAGGGCCACGACCCGGGCCCCCCGGCGCAGCGCCTCGAAGGCGTGGCGGCCGCCGCCGGAGCCGAGGTCCAAGAGCCGGTCCCCGGCCTTCACGCCCAGCCGGTCGTAGCGGACGCTCAGCACGGGCCGACGTTGCCCGCAGTCGCCGCCGCAGTCGCCGCCGCAGCCGCCGCGACCCGCGCCGGGGAGACGCGACGCTCCGCGACGGGCTCCCGGTCGATCACCCAGCGGTAGTGCTCCGCGGTGGCCAGCGCGCACGCCCGCCAGGTGAAGCGCTCGAGAACCCGCCGGCGACCCGCCTCGGCAAGCTGGGCGGCCAGGCCGGGCTCGGCGAGCACCCGCCCGATCGCCGCGGCCAGCTCCCCCGGGTTCCCCGGGGTGACCAGCAACCCGGAGCGTCCGCTGGGCCCGACCACCTCGGGCAGCGCCCCGCCGGTGGTCGCCACGAGCGGGGTGCCCGAGGCCATCGCCTCGGCCGCGGGGAGCGAGAAGCCCTCGTACAGCGAGGGCACGACCGCCACCGCCGCCTCGGCGTACAGCCGCGCCATCCCATCGTCGCTCACCCCCGACACGAAGCGGACCGCCGGCCCGTCCAGGCCCAGCCGCGAGAGCACCGCGGGGATCGGGCCGTCCTCCCGCATCCGCCCCACCACCACCAGGTGGGCACCGGGATGCTCGTCGCGCAACCGGGCGAGCGCCTCGAGCAGCGGGACCAGGCCCTTGAGCGGCACGTCGGCCGACGCGGTGGTGAAGATCCGCCCGGGCACCACCGCCACGTCCGGGCGGGGGCGGAAACGCTCGTGGTCGACGCCGATCGGGACCACTGCGAGGCGCTCGGGCCGCACTCCCATCTGGGCGACGATGTCGCGCTTGGAGGACTCCGAGACGGTCACTATCCGGGGCAGCTGGCGGGCGACGCGCTTTTGCATCGCGAGGAACCCGTACCACCGTCGCAGCGACAGGCTCCGACGCCAGGACCCGGCATGGGCCAGGTCCAGGGAGCGGTCGACGGTGATCGGATGGTGGCAGGTGCCGAGCACCGACCAGCCGTCGCGCATCAAGTCGAGCACTCCCGTGCCGAATGTCTGGTTGTCGTGCACCACGTCGAACAGCCCCTTGCGCGCCGACAGAACCCGGCGCACCCGCCAACTGAACGTCCGCGGCTCGGGGAAGCCGCCGCTGCACATGATGGCCAGCTCGGCCAGGTCGGCCGGCGAGCGGAGCTCCCCCAGCCTGGGGAACCGGAAGGGGTCGGGCTGGCGGTAGAGGTCCAAGCTGGGCACCCCGACGAAGCGGATGCCCTCGTCCAGCACCGGCCAGGGCTGACCGGCGAAGACCGTCACCTGGTGGCCCAGCTCGACCAGCTCTCGCGCCAGGTAGCGCGTGTAGACGCCCTGGCCGCCGGAGTGGGGGTTGCCCCGGTAGACCAGCAGCGCCACCCGGAGGCGGTCGGCGGCCATGTCCCCGAGACTGTTGTCGTTCGCCGCCGGCCGGTCAAACCTGGGGCCGGACTGCCACTACCGTCAGGGATGCCATGAGCGCGACCCCCGCCCGCCCCGGACGGCCCTGCGTCGGGCCCGCCCCCCGGGTCAGCGTCGTCGTGCCCGCCCACAACGAGGAGGCCTACCTGACCGAGGCGGTCACCTCGGTGTCTGCGGGCCTTCGGGCCCTCGGTGTCCCCTCCGAGATCCTGGTGGTGGAGAACGGCTCCTCGGACGCCACCGCGGAGGTCGCCGGCCGCCTCGCCGGCACCGTTCCGGATCTGCGGGTGCTCCAGCTCCGCCGGCCCGACTACGGCGCCGCCCTCCGGGCCGGGTTCCGGGCGGCCCGCGGGGAGGTGGTGGTCAACTTCGATGTCGACTTGGTGGACCTCGGGTTCCTCGCCGATGCCCTCCGCCTGATCGACGCCGACCCCTCGGCGGACGTGGTGATCGGCACCAAACGCGGAGCAGGGGCTCGAGACCGCAGGACCCCGGTCCGGCGGCTGGTGACCGGGGGGTTCTCCCTGGTGATGCGCCACGGGTTCGGTCTCCGGGTGAGCGACACCCACGGCTCGAAGATGCTGCGCACCGATCCCCTGCGCCCCCTCGTCGACCAGGTGCGCTCGTCGGGCGACCTGTTCGACACCGAGCTGGTCCTCCGGGCGGAGCGCGCCGGGCTGCGCGTCGAGGAGATCCCGGTGACCGTCGAGGAGCGCCGGCCGGCCCGCACCCCGATCGCCGCCCGCGTCGTGCGCTCGGCGTTCGGCCTCGCCCGCCTCCGGGTGCTGCTCTGGCAGTCGAGCCGGCCCGCCCGTTCCACGAGCACCGGCCGCCACCGCGGTGGGGACGACCACCAGCCCGCAGCCGCAGGGTCACCAGCAGCCCGGACCCCGGTTCCACCCGGCCCGACATCGGTCCGGCCCAGCCCGGCTCCCGCATCGGCCCCGCCCGGCATCGACCCGGCCCCCGCTCCGGCGGAGCAGCCGACACAAAACCACCTTCTGGATCTTGCGGCAGCCGCTCAGCGGCGGCGCAGGACCCGGAGGCTGCCGCACCCGGCACCCTCGAGCTCCTCCCACAGGCCCGACGCGAGCGCAGCGCGATACAGCTCGTAAGGGGGCCGACCCCCGTCGGCCGGGTCGGGAAACACGTCGTGGATCGCCATCGACCCCCCGGGAGCCACCTTCCCCGACCACGCTCGGTAGTCGGTCCAGGCCATCTGCTCGCCGTGGCCGCCGTCGACGAAGAGCAACGACAGCGGGCAGCACCAGATCGCTGCGACAGCGCTCGACTCTCCGACGACGAGCACCACCCGGTCCTCCATGGCGGCCGACTCCAGGGTGCGGCGAGCCGAGGGGAGGGTGTCGATCCGGCCGGAGAGCGGGTCCACGAGCGAGGGGTCGTGGTGCTCCCAGCCGGGCTGGTTCTCCTCCGAGCCCCGGTGGTGGTCGACACTCACCACCACCCGGCCGCTGACCTCGGCCGCAGCACCGAGGTAGACGGCGGACTTGCCGCAGTAGGTGCCCACCTCGAGGAGTGGCCCGGGCACCGCCAGGGCAGCGGCGAGAGCCGCCCCGTACAGGGCGAGGCCCTCCTCCTCCGGCATGAACCCCTTGGCCGAGCGGGCGGCGGCGAGCTGTGCGGGGGTCAGCCCGGCACCCCAGATCCGCCAGGCACCCCAGATCCGCTCGGCACTGCGCCGTGCAGGTCCCCATGGCGTTCGGCGAACAGCACCTTGTTGAACACGACGAACTTGACCACCCAGAGCACCCCGAAAGCCGTGACGTAGACGACCGCGATGATCCCCGTGCGGATCACGAGGGCGAGGCCGCTGCCGACCAGCGACGACTCGGTGAGCTTCACCGAGTAGGTCGAAAAGGCCCAACCGGCGAAGGCGAGGGCCCAGAAGGGGACCACCTCCCGCCAGATGTGGCCCCGGCCGTTCTTGCCCCAGGCCCACTTCCGGTTGAGCTCGTAGGACGGGACGGTAGCGATCGCCGTGGCGAGGGTGCTCGAGACAACCGGCCCCCACCGCAGCACACCGTCGAAGATCACGAGGAAGAACACGCTCACGATCACGGACACGACCGAGGTCATGCTGTAGCGGAGCATCTTGCGGCCCTCGGGAGTGGCTAGGAGGGCCCTCAGGTCACCGATCCGGCGTCGCACCATTCAACGCTAGCAGCACCCCGCCGTCGCGCGGCGTCGGCCGGGGGATCCGTCGATCTGTCCCTCCGGCGTCCGGAGGGCCACTGCCCGGAGGGCCACTGCCCGGAGGGCTGGGACCCGGGGGCTACTGCCGCCGCTCGAGGGGAACGTAGTCCCGAGCCTCGGGACCCACGTAGAGCTGCCGGGGCCGGTAGATCTTGGCGTCCTGCTCGAGGAGCTCCTGCCAGTGGGTGAGCCAGCCGACGACCCGGGGGATGGCGAACAGCACCGTGAACATCTCGGTGGGGAAGCCCATCGCCTGGTAGATCAGGCCGGAGTAGAAGTCCACGTTGGGGTACAGCTTCCGGGAGACGAAGTACTCGTCGGAGAGGGCTGCCTCCTCGAGCTCCAGGGCGATGTCGAGCAGGGGGTTGCGGCCGGTGACCTCGAAGACGGCATCGGCGGTCTGCTTCACGATCTTCGCCCGGGGGTCGTAGTTCTTGTAGACGCGATGTCCGAAACCCATCAGCTTGCCCCTGCCCGCTTTGACGTCGGCGATGAACGCCGGCACGTTCTCCCGGTGGCCGATGGTGGAGAGCATCCTCAGCACCTGCTCGTTGGCCCCGCCGTGGAGCGGGCCGGAGAGGGCCGCGGCGGCCGCTGACGCGGCTGTGTAGGGGTCGGCGTGGGCAGAGCCGACGGTCCGCATGGCGAGGGTCCCGCAGTTCTGCTCGTGGTCGGCATGGAGGATGAACAGCACGTCGAGGGCCCGGGCCAGGACCGGGTCGGGCTCGTAGCGGGGCTCTGCGACCTTCCACATCATCGAAAGGAAGTTCTCCGTGAAGGACAGGTCGTTGTCGGGGTAGACAAAGGGCATCCCGACGCTGTAGCGGTGGCAGGCCGCAGCGAGGGTCGGCGCCTTGGCGATCATGCGGACCATCTGGCGGCGGCGCACCTCCGGATCGGTCACCTGCTTGGCCTCCGGGTAGAACGTCGAGAGAGCCGCGACCCCCGAGACCAGCATGCCCATGGGGTGGGCGTCGTAGTGGAACCCGTCGAGGAACCTCTTGCGGAAGTTGTCGTGGAGGTAGGTGTGCATCCGGATCTCCTCGGTCCACGACTCGAGGGCGCCAGCGCTGGGCAGCTCCCCGTGGACGAGGAGGTGGCCACCTCCAGATAGCTCGACTTCTCGGCCAGCTGCTCGATCGGGTAGCCGCGGTAGCGGAGGATGCCAGCGTCGCCGTCGAGGAAGGTGATCGCGCTCGACGCCAGCGCGGTGGTCATGAAAGAGGGGTCGTTGAACCAGACCCCGGGGAGGAGCTTGCGCAGCTCGTCAGCCGAGATGCCTCCGTCCACGATCGGGATCTCGACCGCCTCGCCGGTCCGGTTGTCGGTGACGGTCACTGAATCGGTCACAGCTCCCCCTCGTGACGAGAGTCGATTGGTTGGAACTCCTCGCATCGTACCCCTGCCCGTGGAGCATCGACCGGGCGGGGGCGCCGGCGGGCGGGGGTGGGGGCGGGCGCCGGCGGGGCGGCGGGCCGGCGCCCCTGGGGC